>NZ_JBPEHH010000076.1:0-19989 GCF_054177595.1 Haladaptatus ordinarius
GCAGCCGTAAGAACAGTGTCTGGATGGTAGAGAAATCTCATAATCACCCATCCAGACGCTTCCTGAGAATCTAACCCCGTCAGTCGTGACTATCCACTGACTCGATGGGAAGTACCGACGGTACTGGCGAACGTCCTCGTGACCGCGACGTTCGCTATCGGCCTCGTAGCGGGTCGGCTTCCCGGTGCGGGTGACCTCCCTATTCGGGTGGCACCGTTCGAATCGTACGTCGACGTCGAGACGATTCGCAGCATCGTCAAGATCGGGTTGCCCGTCGTCGGTCGAAACCTGGTGTGGACCGTCGCCAAGTTCCCGATGCTCGCCATCGTCGGACTGTTCGGTCAGACAGTGGTCGCCGCGTACGTCATCAGTCGGCGAATCTGGGGGTTGATGAACACGCCAGGGTGGGGTTTCGGACTCGCGTCCAGTAGCCTGGTCGGACAGGAACTCGGTGCCGGTCGCGAACTCGCTGCCGAGCGGTACGCTCGGGACGTCATCGTCTTCTCGGTGGCGACCCACGCCGTCGCCGCCGTCATCGTGTTCGTGCTGGCCGAACCCATCGTCCTCCTGTTCGTCGGCGACTCGACCGACCCCGCGGTACCCATCGCCGTCTCGCTCGTCTACGCGGCGTGTACGGCCGTCGTCGCGCAGGGAATCAAGGGTGCGGCCGCGGGACCGCTCGACGCCAGCGGCGACACTCGCTGGCCGTTCTACAGCCAGATAATCGGGATGTTCGCCTGTGCGATACCGGTCGCGTATCTCGGCGCGACGACCGCCCTCGGCGTCGTCGGACTGTATCTGTCGTTCGTCGCCGAGACGACCGTTCCGGCGGCCATCAACTACTACCGGTTCTCGACCGGAAAGTGGAAGGCCATCAGCCGGGAGTTTCGGCCCGGCACTCCCGTCGCCGACGACTGAAACCGTGGGGAGAGACGAGACAGTGTGTCCGACACAGAACGAGAACCCGACGAACTATGATGGAACGCGGTGGAACGACCGATGGGCGAACGATGAGCGACCTCGACCTGCACCACACGTATCTGGCCGCTCTCCAGCACGACCACGTCGACGTTCCCGAGGACGCGGTCGTCTACGGGGTGGTGAGAAGACCGCTCCCATGGTTGTGGGGCGAAATCGATGACAATCTCCCGGCGGTCGCCCCGCCGGAATCGCTGCTCGATGCGTTCAAAGCACGGGCCGACGAAATCGGACACGACCGAGCGTGGGCAGACCTGGAGTTCGAGCGCCGATATCGAAACCACCTCCGGACGAGCGACGGAGCCCAGGACACGATGGACGAACTTCGAAGGGAAGCCCGGAACCGGCCAGTCTACCTCGTCTGCTACGAGAACGTCGAGCAGAAACGCTGCCATCGAACGCTACTCGTCGACGAACTGCGCGACGAGTGATACCGGAACGGGAGCCATCGAGTGGGTCGTGAGCACCGACCATTATTACGCGGACGGTGCTATGGTCTCTCATGTCTCACGGGGTCGACGCGAAGGAGTATCACGAACGGACGAACCACTCGCCTCGGAGTGTCCGAGGCGGTGGGAGACTGGACTGGGAGAACAAGCCGACGCCGTACAAGACGTACACCGACCTCCCCCGGGTCGACCTCGCACGTTCCGTTCAGCCACCGCAGATGCCGACGCTCACGGCCCTCCGGTGGGCAGTCTCGGACGAAGCGGGACTGGCAACGCCACCCCTCGACCGCGAACTGCTCACACAGCTCTGTTACTACGCTGGGGGTATCACGCGGAGGTTCGCGATACCGGACGATGCGACCGTCTCGCGGCAGGCCAGACTCTTTCGAGCCGCCTCGTGTACCGGCAAACTCTATCACATCGACCTCTATCCCGTTGTCGGAGAGGGTGTCGACGGACTCGACGCCGGCGTGTACCACTTCGACCCCCGGTCGCTCTCGCTCGACGTTCTCCGCGAGGGAGATTTCCGCGGCGTCCTCGCGGAGGCGAGCGGGGGCGAACCGCACGTGGCCGACGCGCCCGTGACGTTCGTCGCCACCTCGACGTGGTGGCGCAACGCCTGGAAGTACGGCGACCGAACCTATCGACACGCCTTCTGGGACTCCGGAACCGTCCTGGCAAATCTCACGACGGTCGCACACGCGCTCGAACTTCCGACCACGGTCGTCACCGGATTCGCCGACGAGCGGGTGGCGACCCTGCTCGGACTCGACACAGCCGAAGAAGCACCGCTGGAACTCGTCCCCGTCGGAACCGGCGCACCGACGCCCGATTCGCCACCGACGGCCCGCATCGACCCCGCGACCGAACCCCTCTCGGACCACGTGGTCGACCACCCGCTCATCCACGAGGCGTACGTCGCCTCCTCGCTTCCGGACGGCGACGCCGTCGAAGGTTGGCGCGACCGTCCGACCGACGAGGCACCGACCCGGTCTCCCGGCGACGGCGAGCGCGTGCCGCTCTCACCCGTCGGTCCCGAGCGGGCCTCGAAAGTTCCGCTCCACGAGACGATAACCCGCCGTGGCTCCTGTCGGGAGTTCGTCCGTGAGGAGTTGAACTTCCGGAAGGTATCGACCGTCCTCGACCGGGCGGTGAGTGGCGTGCCGCTCGACGTGCGAAACGACGACGGTGCCGCGCTCCAGTACACCGACTGCTATCTGTTGGTCAACGGTATCGACGGCGTGGAACCGGGCGTGTACCACTACCATCCCGACGCCGGCGAACTTGAACGGCTTCGAGCAGGGTCGTGCCGGAAGGAGGCCGGTCACCTCGCACTCGACCAGCGACTCGGCGCGGATGCGGCCGTCTGTGCGTACTTTCTGGCCGACGTGGCGGCCATCACAGACCGACTCGGCGACCGTGGATACCGCGTCGCCCAGCTCGAAGCCGCACTCACCGCCGGGAAACTCTATCTCGCCACGTACGCCCACAGCGACCTCGGTGGCACCGGACTGACCTTCTACGACGACCTCGTCGCCGAGTTCCTCTCGCCTCGTGCGGCCGGGCAGACGCCGATGTTCCTCTACGCCCTCGGCCGTCCGGCGTGACGACCCGGTACGGCGTACCGCCGCGAAGCGGCCGGAGGATTTGACCCGTTAGGACACACAGACGAACCTGTTCCACGCGGCCGACGCGGGTACCGGAACGCGACCAATACAACGAGCGACACCATGACAGCGAACGAACCCGACCACGACGGAGAGTCACGCGAACTCGAAGAGCAGAGTAGCGACCCGGAGTCACAGTACTCGACGCCGACCGACCGACCGGACGCCTTCGACGACCCGACGTTCCATCTCGATACTCTGGACGACCTGGTGGCAGAAGCGGACTGCGATGGCGCAGTCCCCCTCGCAAGTTTTCCGGACAACAGATATCCCTACGCCTATCCGCGAGACGTGGCGTCCATCACGCGAGCGTGGTTGGCGTCGCTCGAAGCAGGGGTTCGACCCGACGCGTGCCGGTCCCGTGTCGTGGACGCCGCGAGGTTCCTTCTCGCCGCACAGGACGACGGGCAGTGGTACCAGCGCTACACGCTCGACGGAACCGAACAGGCGCTCTACCACCAGGAAGACAACGTCGCACACGGGATTCGAATCCTGTGTCACGCCGTCACGGCACTCGACGGGACCGATTCTCTCGACGCCGTCGAAGAGTCGTTTTCGATAGGCGTCCGCGATGCGCTGACCGACGCGGTCGAACACACACGCGAGTCGCTGTACGACCCGAACGCCCACCTCGTCGAGAGCACGACGAGCATCCACGAGGGACGAATCGAGTCCGGTTACACGCTCTGGGTCAACTGTGCGTTCGTCGCCGCGCTCAGGCAGGCGAAAGAAGCGGCGGATTCGCTCCCAGATTCGGGAGCGCTGCGATCCGCCGTCGAGTCGTTTCGCCCGACCCTCGAACGTGGCGTCGAACGCGCGTTCGCGGGGGAGACGACCGTCCCGCGTCGATACACGCCGGACGGCGACCGCGACGAACGGCCCGACGTCACCCTGTTTGCACCGTTCTATTTCGGCCTCGACGACCTGTTCGGTGAGCACGTCGAACACGCCGCAGAGCGCGCGGCGTCCTCCCTCCACGACCCGGAACTCGACGGCCTCCAGCGATTCCAGGGGTTGTATGGAGACTTCGACGTCCACCAGCACGGTGGAACCGGTCCGTGGATGCAGTACACCGCCTGGCACGCCCAGTATCGATTCGAGCAGGGAGACGTCGACCGCGGCGACGCCGTACTCCGGACGGTCGCCGATCACGCCGACGAACGAGGGCACATCCCCGAACACCTCACGACTGCGGAGCGTTTCGAATCGTTCCTCGAAACGGAGTGGCACACCGGTCTGGATTACGAAAAGGAGTTCGACGACGCCGTTCTCCGGGACATTCCTTTCGACCGTGTCGTCGAAGAACTGGGTCACATGAAAGATTCGTACGACGCTATCGCCGACGAGATAGCGACGACGGACGTGGTCTCTTTCGCGAATCCGCTGGCGTGGTGTCACGCCGAATATCTCTCGGCGTTGCTGTGCCGACGAACTGCCGTTCGGAATGACACGAACGAGCACCTTCGAGAGACGTAATCGTGGTGTATCGATTCAATCGGAATTAATGTCCAATTACGATATGGTTTCTTACAACTATTCAGGAATTCGACGTACAGTGGTGGTTTCGAAGATGGCGGTTTTCGACAGTGAGAATCGATGTCTGTCTAGGTAGGCTGTCACTACTCGCTAGATGGCTGTTCATTACAATCGTCCTTCGGCGTGTCGGTGCTCCCGAGGAGATTCCCATGACCAGACCGACGAAGAATCCATCCCGGCGGTTCGCGCGTAGCGTCGTTGAACACCGTTCTGACGGGGGTGTCTGATGTCTCAGACTCCAGAGTGTGAGATGTTGTTCTGTGAGACTGGCTGGGTCGAGATACGCAACCCCGCAGACAGCGACACGCAGTGGTTGATGGCCGATACGACCGTCGAAATTAAGCAGTGACGACGGTGCGCGGTCGGCGACAGTAGCGAACGCACCGTTAGAGTCGGTCGTCGGTGGACGACGACCAGTTCCAGCGACGACAGCGAATCGTCGTGCGGAGGCCGCGGTCTCGACGCCGTCGGACGACCGAGTGGAGAACCGTCGCCGGATGCGACTCGCCTTCGAGGAGCCATCCACCGACGAGCACGGTCACACTGACGTTGAACAGCGCGACGAAGACGAGGTCGGACGTGACGAACGTGACGAACAGTCCCGTCAGCACCAGTCGGAGGCTGAACGCGAACACGCCGACGAGCGCCGCAGCGGTGAGGAACGCTCTCGTCCACCCGTAGTCGCGCCGCATATCGCCGTCTTCGAAGTGAATGGGGGAACGGGTGAGGGTGAACGCTCGCAGGTCGTCCAGACCGACGCTCGACGGTGTCCGAACCGGCATCGCCGTCGGTTGGTAACACTGTGAGAGCGACTCCCGTCGATGACGAGTACGTCGCGACATCCGCCAGCACGTTGGTACTCACCCGTCTTCAAATCCCGTCAGACGAGAGGCCGACGCACGGTCTATGCATTTTTATTCGTCGGCACAGTAGCGTCCACCGATGAGTTCTCCGCACGTCACCGGGTGGATCGCGTCCCCTCCTCGCCAGTTCCGCCGAAACCACGCCGTTCGGCCGGTGATGCAAGCATGATGCCGTGGGGCCACGCCGCGTTCGGGTACGTCCTGTACTCGCTCGGTCGTCGTCTCGTGACGCGTAACCCGCCCGTCGGTATCGGGTTCGTCGCCCTCCTGTTCGGAACGCAGTTACCGGACCTCGTCGACAAACCGCTCTCGTGGGGATTGCACCTGTTCCCACAGGGGTACTCGGTCGCCCACTCGGTGTTCGTCGCGGTGCCGGTCGGTCTGCTGGCGCTCGCCGTCGCGGCGCGAATCGGACGACTCACCGTCGGTGTGGCGTTCTCCGTGGGCTACTGGTCGCACCTGCTCGGTGACATCCTCCTGGCGATACCGAAGCGCAACGTCTCACCCCTCGACCGGGTTCTCTGGCCCGTCGTCACGCTTCCGCCCTACGACCACGAGACGACGCTGTTCGGCCGGACGATGGAGATAATCGGTGGCTTCTTCCACTCGTTGTCCACGACGGACCAGTTTCTCTTCCTCGCCACGTACGCTGCGCCCTACTTCCTCGTCTTCCTGCTCTGGCTCGTCGATGGCGCACCCGGTATTCCCCCCCTTCGCCGGACGAAAACCAGCCAGTCGAACCAGACCTGACGGACCGACCGCACTCGGGGAGATATTCGGAAATCGGCGAGTTACCGTACCAGACTCCCCATCGTATCGAGCCACCGAGTGACCTGCTCGAAGACGAGGTACTCGTCGGTGACGCGCCGCTGTGCCCTGTGTTCCCAGTCGTCCCACCGTTCCGGAGAGCCGAACACTTCGTCCAGCGTCCGCGCCACCGAATCAGGGCTCGACGAGTCGGGAATCAGCCGACCGTCCCTGCCGTCACGTATCTGTGCGCCGATACCGCCGGTGTCTGCCCCGACCATCACGGCTCGTTTCCACATCGACTCCGTGACGGTCAGGCCGAACCCCTCACGGATGGAGTTCTGCGCGACGATGGTCGCGCTTCGCTGGAGGGCGTTGATGACGAGGGCGCTCTCGTGTTGGTCTTCCGGCATGACGACGACTGCGACGTCCGCCCGAATGGCGGGGTCGAGGTCGTGCCACGCCTCTTCGATGGCTTCGAGTGCGGCACGGCCCTCGGGGTCGTCGTCGACGGACGATGGGTCCGGCCCTGCGAGGACGAGCCTCGCGTCGTCGATTCGCCGACGGTGTGCTTCGGAGCGACTCGTCGGCTCGGACCGAGCCTCGCGTTTCAGTCGAGCGAATCCCTGCAGGAGTGGTACGAACCCTTTGAGCGCATCCCACCGTGAAATCTGGCAGACGACGGGGCGAAAGAGCAGGCCGATGTCCGCCGGTTCCGTCGCTTTCGCGAACGTTCCGTCGGTCTGCAACCGCCGCGCTTGCTGGTCGAACGGTTCGGTCGGGTGGTCCGTATCGACGAGCGCGGCGTTGGCGAGTACGGACGCTATCTGCTGGGGTTTGAGACGCTGGTTCTTCGCGCTGTAGGGGTCGATTGCTGGCGGAATGATCGTCGAACGTTCTTCCAGAAACGACGGCACGTACGCGGGAAGCGAGAAGACGGTGTGTTCGTAGTGGTCTATCCACGGCTCCAGGAACTTCCACGCGGTCCGCGATTGGGGCGTTTGCTTCTCCGAACCGATGTGACATCGCCAGACTGCAGGGATATCGACTACCTCCGTGGCCATCGCGCCCGCCGCGAGTGGCTGTGGGTCGTGGACGACGAGGAGGTCTTCCGGAGCGAGTAACTCGGCGAGGGAGTCGGCGACCGACCGACTGATGCGCTCGTAGACGTCCCGGTCTTTGGCGGCGATTTCGGGGTCGCCGGTTCCGTGGAGCAGGTTGTGAATCTCCTTCGTGAACTCGAAGAACGTGGGGTCGTCCGCTTCGATGACGGCCCACTCCGCATCGACGCCCAGCGACCGGGCGATTCCCACTAGTTTCGGCAGCATCTCGGCGACGCCCCCGCCGCTCGCCGTCGAGTTGACCATCCAGACGGTTCGTCCATCGAGCGAATCGACGTCGTCGGTGACGGCCTCACGCATCCGTCGGACCGACTCACGGAGCACCGTGTCGTTCGCGTAGTCGGCCAGTGCGTGCTCGGTCTCGACGTCTATGACCTGAACCATTGTAGAACACCTCGATGTGACCATACGATGTCACCAGTTACCATACAAGTTATGCTCGATATTCGATGAAACGAGTCACGTTCGACCGTCGAACCGTCCAGTTCCATTCCCCTTGGAGTGTCGGTCACACGACAAACGGGGGACGACCACTCGACTGGCGTGCGTTCTGGAAAGGATAAAGGAGGTGGATAACGATTTCTCGGATACCGACGACCATCGTCGCGGCAAACAGCCTGCTACACGGATATCTCCAATAATGGAAGCAAACGACGACCGAACACCGCTCAGCCCGTCGGCACGAGACGCGCTGGATCATCTCACTCCGGCCCTCGAAGGAAACGACGAAACGCTCTCTCGTGACGAGGCGCTGACCCACCTCCGTGGCGGCGACTTCGATACCGACCTCGCTTCGACCGCTCTCGACGAACTCCTGAACAAGGGCTATCTCTACGAGGTGAACGGAACGCTCCACCGGCCCTGAAGACTTCGCCGAACGGTCCGACACCCCTCCGAATCGTCGCCCGAAACTCTACGTTTTTACAGTAAGTTCCGATTACTTAATACCGCGAATCAGTTAGGTCGCGCCATGGTCACTCCATCGGCCAATACGGGCTCCGATGCCGCCCACGATACCGATTCGGAGACACCGACGGACGCCGAACTGGTATACGCTGGTCACTGGTCACGCGCCGACGACACGCCACCGAGCGAATGCGTGGCGGCCGCCCTCGCGGAGGTGGTCGGCCGTCCACCGACTCGGCTCGAACTTCGACTCTACGATTACGTCGAACCGGACGCACTCGACGCACTGCTCACCGACGAGACTGCCGACCAGTCGGGAGTCAGTATCACCTTCTCGATAGGACGTTACCGGGTTCGAATCGCTGGTGACGGGACGCTGACCGTCACGGCGTGAATGGACGTCGTCTCGGTTCTGTTACGAGAACGAAACGTTTTTGACTCGTACCGTCCGAGTGGAGACTGGTATGTTCGCAGCTACCACTGCCGGTGGTCGATTTTGGCCGACCACGGCACGCTGAGTCGATTTCTGCCGTACCGTTAGTCCACCGTCCCCGAGGAGGAAAGCGATGACTGAACTCGACCCGTGGGGCGACGTGGAGATAACCGACTACGAGGCGACGATGGCGCAGTTCGGCATCGACCCGATAGCGACGGTTGCCGACCGCCTCCCCGACGAGCGACTCGTCCGTCGCGGAATCGTCTTCGGCCACCGCGACCTCGACACGGTCCTCGACGCCCGCGACGCGGGCGACCCGTTCGCGGTGATGACCGGACTCATGCCCTCGGGGGTCTTTCACTTCGGCCACCGGGCCGTGGTCGAACAGGTTGTCATGTTCCAGGAGATGGGAGCGGACGTGACACTCTGTGCGGCCGACATCGAGTCGTACGTCACCAGGGACGTCTCGCTCGAACGAGCGCGCGAACTCGTCGTCGAGGAGTACCTGTTGAACTACGTTGCACTCGGACTCGACCTCGACGCGACGGATTTTTACTTCCAATCCGGGGCGGGCAACGACCACCACGTTCGGAGCAAACTGTTCGCCCGCCACGTCACGCAAAACGAGTTCGAAGCGACCTACGGGAGTGCCGACCCCGGGAAACAGGTGTCGGCGCTGACCCAGTACGCCGACATCCTCCGTCCGCAGTCGCCCGACGGTGGCGGGCCGACGCCCACGGTCGTCCCCGTCGGTCTCGACCAGGACCCACACCTTCGGCTGACCAGAGACGTCGCGTCCCGATTTCGTGATGCGACGTATCTTAAGCCGGCGAGTACGTACCATCGCTTCATGCGGGGATTACAGGGTGGGAAGATGAGTTCGTCTGACCCGAAGAGTCACATCGCGCTCACCGACTCCATCGCCGACGCGAAACGAAAGATAGACGAGGCGAAAACCGGCGGTCGGGCCAGCGTCGAAGCACACCGTCGGGAAGGTGGCGTCGTCGAGGAGGACATGGTGTTCGAACTGCTCGCGTCCCACCTCGTCGACGACGACGACGAACTGAGACGCATTCGGGCGGCGTACGAATCGGGAGAGATGCTCTCCGGCGAGTTGAAAGAACTCGCCAAAGACCGACTCGAAACGTTCCTGCGCGCACACCAGCGCAGGCGCGAGGCGGTTCGCCCCGAAGTCGAAGCGTATCTCGAAGCAAACACCGTCCTCGGAGAAACCGGCTGATGCAGGTTCGGCGACTCCGGGTGGACGAACTCATTGCGTTCGTAGACGACCTCTGGTTGCCGTTCGCCCGCGAGATAGCGACCATCGACGACTTCGATACGCTCGCCGAGAGCGGCGTCCGACAGAACGTCTACTCCCACGTCAAAGACCGATTCTCGGACGACGACGTCGCAACCTACGTCGCGGACGACGGCGAACTGGTCGGCTACGTTACGGTCGAAAAACGGTGTTCGCCCCCGGTGTTCGTCCGCGGTCCGCGAGCGTACGTCGATGGACTGTACGTCGTGCCCTCGCGCCGGCGCGAAGGCATCGCTTCGTATCTCCTCGTGCGATCTGAGACGTGGGCGCGCCGACAGGGCTGTGAGCACCTCTCGCTCGACGTTCACGCCGAAAACGAGGTCGCCAAATCGCTCTATCGCCGGAACGACTTCGAGACGAAACGTCACCGGATGACGAAACGACTGTAGCACCGCCGGGTGAGAATCGCCCACTGCACGACCGTCGACGGGACCACCTTCCCGGGTGGCAGCATCCTGGGTCGTTCCCCCGCGACGTGCGTGCTGTCACGATGCGCGCCTGTCTCGCCTCGAAGCTGAGTTTTATGCTCCAAGACGAAGCTACATCCGCTATGTACCTCGCCGACGAGACGTGGCCGGAACTGGGCGACTACGTCGCGGAAGAATCGCTCGCAGTCGTCCCGCTCGGGTCGACCGAACAACACGGCCCGCACCTGCCGCTCGCGACCGACCACCTCATCGCCGAGTCCCTGGCTCGCGAGGCCGCAGACCGTGGCGGCTATCTCTGCACGCCGACGGTGAACGTCGGCGTCAGTCCCCACCACAAGCAGTTCCACGGGACGATGTGGGTCGACCCGCCCGCCTTCCGTGACTACGTCGAGAGCTTCTCGCGAAATCTCACGTACCACGGAATCGACCGCATCGTCTACGTCAACGCCCACGGCGGGAACATGCAGCATCTACGCGAAGTCGGTCGTCGGCTGCGAGAAGACGAGGCGGCGTTCGCCGTTGAGTGGATGTGGGACGAGTCCATCCCGGACCTCGTAAACGACCTGTTCGAGCACAACGGCCCACACGGGGGACCGAAAGAGACGGCGATGATACTGCACCTCGCGCCGGAACTCGTCCGCGAGGAGAAGTTAGCGGAGGCACGGGACGGCGGCCTCGTAGACCTCGCTGCGGGGAACCCCGTGGTCCACGGCGCGCGCAACTACTACGACGCCATCGACAACACCGAAAACGGCGTGCTCGGCGACCAGACCGACGCGACGCCGGAGAAAGGTGCCGAACTGTTCGAGGCCGCGACGGACCAGCTCGTGAAGCTGCTCGATTGGATAGACGAGAAGCCGTTCACGGACCTGATGGCGAAACCGCACGTCGACCCCCAACCGGGCAGTCGGCGGTAATCGCGAGCGAGGTGGTGATGCGACCGGCCCGTCGAATCGATTCTCTCGGCGCGCCGTAACGCTTGCTGTGGGTGGTTTTGCAGCGACGCAGTCCGTGGGTTTTTGGAAACCTATTCGGATAGCTGTGCAGATAGCTCTCTGGATATATGGATGAGCGGTACTTTGTACACCGACGATGGCGGCACTGTGGCGTGATACGTGGCGAGGCGTCGACGTTGGGTGGAAAAGTAACTGGACGGTGAATCACACGCCGACGCTCCCACTCTCCCGGGGGGCCGGAAAACGAGGTCGTCGCGATGGACGATTTTCGCGGAGTCGAAGTCGATTACTGGTCGATTGGCGTCGCCATCGCTTCGACGTCGGTGATTTCGATGTCGTCCTCGCCGCGACCGCCTCGGAATCGGCGAATCGCCATCCACCCGACGAACGACGCGACCGCCACCGAACCGACCGCGGAGACGAGCGTCCGCGTGACGGACGACGAGTTTACGGGAATCTCCGCGTCGGTCGTCTCCTCGTCGGCCATCGGCGTTTCTTCCTCACCGAACGAGGGGCCGAAGTGTGCGCCGTCGAAGTGCAGTTCGAACATGGTGATTTTACGAGCCATACCCGACGAAACTACGCGAGAGGTCTTATAGTCGTATTGACACGTGTTGTCAGCGAGGCTACTCGCCAGTGGCGCGAACGCGGTCGTCGAAACTCGCGGTCACGTCGGTTTTCTACCGCTTGTAGCTCACCGCGATTCCTTCGCCGAGCGGAACGACCGACGTTTCGAACGCCGGGTCGTCACGCACCGTCGTCAGATACTCCGCGATACCGCGTGTCTCGTCGTCCATCTCGGGGTCGTCGCCCTCCAGCGAGGCCAAAATGCCGTCGAAGTCCTGGATGCCGCTGACCATCGCGTTGTCTGCGACGACGATGCCGCCGGGTGCGAGTTTCTCTCGCACCGCCTCGAGGGCTTCCGGGTAGCCGTCCTTGTTGTGGTCGACGAGCACCAGGTCGAACGGGCCGTCGTGGCGTTCGATGGCGTCCATCGCGTCACCGTGTTCGAAGACCGCGCGGTCGGCGAAGCCGCCTCGTTCGAGGTACTGACGTGCCTCGCGGAGTTCGTCGGCGTCGTACTCGGTGAGGACGATTTCACCGTCGTCGGGAAGTGCGTCGGCGAACCAGTACGCGGAGTAGCCGAACCCCGACCCGAACTCGAAGATTCGCTCGGCGTTCACGGCGTGAGCGAGGAGTCGAAGAAACTGTCCGACCTCGCGTCCGACGGTCGGAAAGTCCTCGCCGCGTTCTTCCATCGCTCGAAGCATCTCGTCAGGTTCGGCGAGCGCGGCGCGTAGAAATCGTCCCGTCTCCTCCGGTACAATATCCGTCATACGTCTCGTTTCTTCGGGAGTGGGTTAATACTCCGGGGTCGCGTGGTGGTCGCTGAAAAACGAGACGGTCGCCACAGTGAGCGCGAGTGCGAGTGGCGCGGCGAACACCGCCCCGAGGACGACGCCGACCACTCCGAGGTTGACGAACAGCGTTCCGACGAGCGACACGGCGAGCACGAAGAGGAGATATCTGGTTCCGTACTCGAAGTACGCGGAGTCGGTCGTCGCCAGTTCGAAACTTCGTCGGAGCGCAGCGTCCAGCGAGAGGTCCGCCACGACGACGAGATAAGGCACGCCGTAGAACCAGTAGGCGAGCACGAGCATCGCGACCAGTGCGACGAGGAGGAGCGGGAAAAAGAGCAGGCCGAGCGCGAACGCGAGCAGTTGTACGAGCCACACGAGAACGGTGTACCCCAGGAGGGGTCGAAAGTACGCGCGAACGTTGGTCACGAAATCGAACGTTCCGGTTTCGACGCCATCGCGGACGCTCCCGAGATAGCCCGCCGCGAGCGCACTCTCGACGACGACGAAGATGGGAGCGAAGAACAGCGTCGGCGAGACGAACACACCCGAATCGGGGTTCGGCACGCTGACGAACGTCCAGAATGTGGGAATCGAGGTCGGGAACCGAAACGCGACCCCGAAGTGGAAACCGGGTGCAGCCATCACCTTCCGAACGTTATCGACGTGGAGGAACGTTGCGAAGAGAGGGACAGTTGCGAGAACGAGCAACGCTCCGACGCGGTCGAACGCCTCCGAGAGGTATCGCTGGAACGTCATCGCCCGAAACCTCTCGAAGGACCGAGGCGAACTTCTCGTGGAGGGCGCATGGATGACATCCCGTCTGCCACCCGGATAACCGTTCGGAATCAGTCACGACGACGCTTTCGTCCCCTGAGACCTCTGGCGAGCGCGAGGAGGACGATTGTAAACAGTATCCAGAGGGCGACCATTCGAACGCCCGCTTCACCCGCTTCGCCCGAGTCGCTCTGTTCGGTTTCGACGGTCGACATGGACACGTCAGACGGTGAGAAGGAGAATAAAGGTAGTGGGCGATTACGGTGCCGGGTCGACGACGTGCGAACGGGACACAGGACAGGGTGACTGCGGACCGGACTTACTCCGATCGGTCTTCCCCGACGAGGAGTGCGTTGCTGATGAGGTTCTTGTACGCCCGACGCAGTCGCTCGGAGAGTGCCTGATGGGAGATTCCGAGGCCGTCGGCCAACTCCTCGCCCGACACTCGACGCGGGATATCGTAGTACCCCCGCTCGATAGCCATCACGAGCGTCTCGTACTGCTCTTCGGTGAGGGCGAACTTCGCTCGCCGAGGCGATTCGTCCAGTCGATAAATCTGCTCTATCTCTAGCGGAATGTCGTTTTCCTCACAGAACTCGTACGTCTGTCCCAGCGCCTCTCTGTCGGGAAACAGGATTCGCAGTCGCCACTCGTCGCCCTTGCCGTTCGCACCGATGATGGTTCCTTTCTCGACGACGAGGACGTGCACGACGAACTCCGTCTTGCCGACCCACTCCATCCGGTAGAGCCACTCTCCGTCGCCGTCGATGAGCAGTTCCACCTGGTCGGTGGTCGGGTCGTCTTCGAGGACCGATAGGAGCGTGTCGGCGTCGACCGATTCAGCCGTCGCCCAGACGTACGGCATCACGCTCCGTGATTCGTGTGCGACGACGCGCTCGACTTCGAAATCCACCTCCGGAATCCGGTCGAGCGTCGACTCGAGCGCGAATCCCGCCGCCGGAAGCCGAACGATGGCGATGGTACCCATGGTCGTGGTAGGGTCCTCCCACGAAAGACTCTGCTGGCACCCCGCCGTTCGGAGGCCGTGCTGGCAGATGCAGGCGGTACGCTCTTTATCACGCGCTCTCGTCGTACGAACGATGGACGAGTCCGAGAACTTGTCGCCACTGGAGATGGTACGGGAGGCAGCACTCACCGGTGTCACGGTAGTCGTGCCGATGCTCATCACGACTTACGTCATCTTCGTCTTGCTCAATTTCGTTGCAAACGTCCTCAGACCGCTGCTCGAATTCGTCTCGATATCGTCTATCTACGTCCTTGGTGGTGTCACGGCGGTCACCGTTTCCCTCCTGATTCTGGCCGTCGGCTTCATCGCTCACTCGCCGACCGGTGAACGTGCCATCGACGGATTCGACAAGGTCATCAGTCAGGTTCCGGGATTCGGGACGGTCTACCGAAGTTTCCGGCGGATGGGTGACGCCATGATAGAGAGCGACGCGGACCACTTCCGAGACGTGAAACTGCTCGAGTTTCCGACCGACGGAAGCTACACGGTCGTGTTCGTGACGGCAGAGACCCCCGAAGGCATTCGAGAGGCAGCGAACGAGGGCGCAATGACGACGGTCTTTCTCCCGATGGCTCCGAACCCCGTCATGGGTGGGTTCGTCGTCAACGTCCCCAACGACCAGCTCGTCGACGTCGACCTCACGCTCGAAGAAGCGTTCCGCGCCATCGTCACCAGCGGCGTGGGCATCGACGAGGTGAGCGTCGAGGGAGACAGCCTCTCCGAGGACGAACTGCGCCAGTTGACGGGATACGACCCCGCGACGCGGCAGAACCGCGACTAGCGTGAAAGCGAGGCCAGCGCGCCAGCGAGCACCCGCGTCGCGGCGGCACAGTCGTCCCAGTCCGTCCACTCGGCGGGGTTGTGTGAAATCCCGTCCCGAGACGGCGCGAACAGCATCGCCGCGTCCGTCACGTCTGCGATTCGCATCGTGTCGTGGGCCGCACCCGAGTGGAGGTCGACGGTGTCGACGCCTGCCTCGTCACCCGCCGCGTGTGCAGCGTCTCGAATGCGTTCGCTCATCGCCGTCGGTTGCAGGTCGAACTCGCGCTCGAAACTGGTTTCCACGCCGCGTTCCGCTTCGAGTCTGTCGAGCGACGCCTTCGCCTGCGAGACTATCTGGTTCATCGCGTCGTAGTTCACGTCGCGGACGTCGACGCCCATCTCGACCACTCCGGGGATGACGTTCGTCGCGTTCGGACGGACGTCGAGTTTTCCGACCGTTCCGACCGCCGTGTCACCGACCTCGCGGGCGGCCCGTTCGACGTCACCGACGAATTCGCTTGCGGCCACCAGTGCGTCGGTGCGCTCGGACATCGGTGTCGCCCCCGCGTGGTTCGCCTCACCGACGACGTCCACGTCACAGTGCGTGATTCCGGTGATGGTCGTGACGACGCCGACGGGAACGCCCAGTCGTTCGAGACGCTCGCTCTGCTCGACGTGGAGTTCGAGCCAGGCGTCCCACTCGCCCGCGTCGATGGTATCCCGACCCCGGAAACCCATGGTGGAAAGTGCGTCTTCGAGCGTCGTCTGTCCGTCGGTCAGCGCGAGTGCTTCTTCTGTCGTGCGATGCCCTACCGCGACCGACGACCCGAGCATGCCGTCGGCGAATCGCTGGCCTTCCTCCTCGGTGAACGAGACGACGTCGACCGGACGGGTCGGTTCGATTCCCGCATCCTGCATCGCCCGAACCGCTTCCAGGGCGGCGTAGACGCCGAGTGGACCGTCGAAGATACCGCCTTCAGGAACCGAGTCGAGGTGGCTTCCAGCGGCGACCGGCGGGGCCTCCGGATCCGCGCTCGCCGGCGTCCACCGTCCCGCGACGTTCCCGACTGCGTCCACTCTGACGTCGAGTCCGGCGTCTTCGAGGCGTTCGACGAAGTACTCGCGCGCCCGCCGGTTCGCTTCGGTCCCCGTGAGAACCGTCCGACCGCGTCCCTCGCAGTCGAGCGCGCCGAACTCGGCGTTCGCTTCGATGTCGTCTCTGAGTCGTTGAGCATCGACGTCCATGGCACAGCGGAAGTACCCCGACGGTATGAATCTCGGTGTGATGGCGCTGACCTGTCGGGAGTGTAACTCTCTCGACGTGTCATGCCAGTCGGCGAGACGATTCGACTTCGACCGGACACCACGCCTGCCAAACACTCAAGGTGTCTCGGTATCGAAAATCGAACATATCAATGCTCTAAGTATCTGGATTGCGAAAACAATACGGCGGGTTCACCGCCGTCGAAGGCAGTCAGTTCTCGGTGGCCGAAGGCGAGGTGTTCGGCATCATCGGACCGAACGGGGCGGGGAAGACGACCACGCTGAAGATGCTGGCGGGGCTCGTCGAGCTGACGAGCGGAACGGCACGCGTCGCGGGCTACGACGCCAGCGACCCCGCGATGCGAACGAAACTGGGCTTCTTGCCGGAGGAGTCGCCGCTGTACGAGGACATGACGCCGATCTCCTATCTCACGTTCTTCGCCGACCTCTACGACGTCCCCCGCGACACCGCCCAAGAGCGCATCCACGAGACGCTCGACCGCCTCGACCTCCAGCATTGCGACCGTCGACTGGGAGACATGTCGAAGGGGATGCGGCGGAAAGTCGCCATCGCGCGGTCGCTGGTCAACGACCCCGACGTGCTCGTCTACGACGAACCGGCGAGCGGTCTCGACCCACTCACGACGAACTACATCATCGAGTTCACCCGCGAGTTGAGCGAGGCGGGCAAAACCATCGTCTTCAGCGCGCACAACCTGTTTCACGTCGAGAGCATCTGTGACCGCCTCGTCGTAATGAACGACGGTCGCATCGTCGCTCGCGGGAGCGTCGAAGACATCCGCCGAGCACGGCCAGACCACGTACCACGTGTTCACGTCCGTCCCAGTCGAGGGCGCAGTCGCGGAGAACGGCACCTACCGGAGCGTCGTCGAGAACATGGACGCCGTCGACGAGACGCGGGAACTCACGGCGACGGCGGGCGGCGAAGTCGTCGACATTCAGACGCAGACGCCCAGCCTCGAAGACATCTTCCTCGACCTGGCGTCCGAGTCGCCGGGGGTGGAGGGTCGACCGTGAAACCCCGGAAGACGTTTCGCATCGCCCGCTGGGAGGTCTCGAAGAACGACGAACAACTCGACAGACGAACCCTCGCGGCAGTCGGCGTCGTGTTAGTGCTGGTCGCCGCGCTCACCCCCATGGTCGCCAGTCGCAGAATCACCCTCGACGACGGTATCTACCGCGTCGGCGTCGCAGAAGACAGCCCGTACCACGACCCGGTCGCGGCCGACCCGACGTTCGTCGTGGTCGAACCGACCACTCGAACCCTCGAATCCGGGGCGTTCGAACTGTTCGTCTGTCGAGACGACGTCCGGGGCTGTTCCGGAGACGGGATACTGTGGACGGACATCCCCAAAGGTCGGGCCGCCCTCGCGGAACTCCGCACCTCGGTCGAACGGTACAACGACCGTCAGATGGCCGCGGAACCCGACCGCGCCGCCGCGTTTCCTGTGAACGTCACGCTCCGGTACGTCGAACAGGATGCGCTCCCGTCAGCGAATACGGGGACGTCCGACTCGCGCTCGCCAATCACCCGAACGACGGCGGATGGTGAGATGCGACTCGGTGGTGGAGCGGAAGGCGACGGCAGCGGTACGACCGCCGGTACAGGCGACGATGGGTCGCGGTAGGAAACAGACCGGAACGCAGGCGTTCCGTCGGTCGGGACGGGGACGTCTCTTTTCGCCGACGACGGACGGTCGGGAACGCCCGCCGACATCACGCCGCCGTTCCCCTTCGAATCGCTGGTGCTCGCGTTCGCGTTCCTCCTGCCGATGAACTTCGTGATTCAGGCCTACGCCAGCAGCATCATGAACGAACGCATCAACGACCGGGGTGAACTCCTTCTGGTATCGCCCGTGTCTCGCGGGGACATCATCGCCGCGAAGACGCTCCCGTACTTCCACGGGATGGTCGTCGTCGCGTCGATGACTGCCGTCGGCATCACGACCTAGACGCCTGCGGTGGGAGACGGTCTGCGTTCGGTCGCCGTGACCGCACTCACGGCCGTCGTCCCCATCGCGCTGTTGTTCCTCGCGAGTGCGTTCGTCGGGGCGATGTTCGCTCGCTCGTTCAAGGAACTCACGTTCGTCACGGTGTCGCTTTCGGTGTTTCTTACCTCCTACGCGTTCGTTCCGGCCATCTTCACCGACGTCCACCCGGTCGCGGCCATCTCGCCGCTGACGCTAGTGGTGCGCGCACTGCAAGGAAAAGCAGTTCCGCTGGCGGATTTCGTGTTCTCGACGCTCCCGCTGTTTCTCACCGCGGGCGTCCTGTTCGCGCTCGGTGCGGGCGTCTACCGGGAGGAGGACATATTCACCCAACGTTCGGTCCCGTTGAAGACGCTCGACGCGCTCGATAGCCAGATTTTCGGACCGCGGAGCGTCGCGAAACTCAGCGCCCTCTCGATTCCGTTCGTCTTCGTCGGCGAACTGCTCGCGGTGGCACTCCTGTTCGCCTTGCCCGTCGACGTCTCGATACCCGTTTTACTGGTCGGCATCGCGCTCGTCGAGGAAGTCGCGAAGAGCGTCCATGTCCTCGCGGGGTACACCCACGCTCGATTCGGTCGGTCGCTGCGTTCGGTCGTCGTTTTGGGGTCGCTTAGCGGCCTGGGATTCTTCCTCGGCGAGAAGTTGACGGTCATCGCCCAGTTGGTCGGCCTCCCGAACCTGGAACTCGGGCGTGCTGCGTTCGGCACGGCGACCGGCCTCGGCGTCGAGTCCTCGCCACTCCTACTGGTCGGATTGCTGTTCGCCCCCCTCGTACTCCACGTCGTCACCGCGACCGTGACCGCGTTCGGCGCGAGCAGAAATCTCCGCTGGTACGCCGGGACCCTCGTCTGTGCGACGCTCGTTCACGCCGCGTACAACCTGACGGTGGTGAGTAGCCTTGGATAAACGTCTCACCGTCGCGCGGCGGGAACTCGCCTCGCTTCGGAGCGAGAAGACCATCGTGCTGGCGATACTGATTCAGTTGTTCGTCGCCGCGTTCTCGTCGTTTCTCGCGGTCGGACTCGTCTCGCTCTACGACCCCGGTTCGGTCTCCGGCGGCGTCGGCATGGAGGTCGCAATTACGGGCGAGGCGGGCGAGGACATCGCGCCCATCGTTCGGGAACACGACGGATTGCGGGCGGTCGAATACAGTTCCCAGGAGGCTGCGATGACAGACTTTCGGAGCGGCGGGATTCATGCAATCCTCCACGTCGAACGAACCGACGACGGGCGGGCGCGGGTCAGGGCCATCACCCCGGACGGGAACATTCGGTACTTCCCAACCGATGTGAGAACTGAAGCTAAAGCGTTAGTCTAATTAGGAAGATGTCTGGTTGAGTGAATGTGTTCAATATCCCTCAGCCAGACGGTGCTCTTTCGGACTCGGA
>NZ_JBPEHH010000077.1:0-19281 GCF_054177595.1 Haladaptatus ordinarius
TCTGCCGAGAGAGGAGTTCCTCCCGGCAGATCTAGCAACGCTGTATCGGTGTCGATGGGAGGTAGAAACGTTGTTCCGTGAGCTGAAGACGCAGTACGAACTGGACGAATTCGACACAAGCAACCCAGATGTGGTGAAAATTCTGCTGTATGCGGCGTTGCTGTCGCTATTGGTGAGCCGTGAGCTGTTGGATTTGGTTACCGAGGAAGCCGCCGATGAGATCGTGTTTCCGCCGGAACGCTGGGCGGCGACCTTCCGGTCGCACGCCCAGCTCATCCTCCACGAACTCGGTGAGTACCTCGGCTACTCGCCACCGCCGTTGCTGGAGCGGCTGATCGAGGATGCACAGAAAATCCACCAGCAACGACCGATTTTACAAGAGACGCTCGCTACCGCTACGCAACCGAGGTGTGAGTCTTAGCTAAAGACGAATGTCCTGACCACAATCGCGGGTGTACAGATTGTCCATACTCCGGGAATTGGACGGACGATAGGGGGTGTAGACTGCCGTTTTCGAAAACAGAATCGGGGCGCGCAGGCGCGCTGGAGTGATGGATACGAAAGCGTGGAAATCAACCGCGTCGTGGCTTGAGGATCGATGTTTACCGAATCCGCTTCTCGCGGTGGTCTCGGGAGAATTGCTCGATTTCGACCTGCCCGGTCCGTGAATCAGAATTCGACGGTACACCCCTGGATTTTTCGGTCAAATCGGGCGTTTTAGGATTTCCATCCCTAGTTGAGACGAGCACCACTACCGAACGTTGGATTCCGGTTTGAGACGCTCTCGCGTATAGAATCGGCACAGTAGACCAGTAGCGCGTCGACAACGATTTCATCTCGGTGCGCCCGTTCACCCGCCATTAATAACGGTACAAATCGGTTGCGTCTGTCGATTCGCGGTGCATTCGCAGCTCAAAATAATCTCTCTGTTATTAATACGGATTCGAGCGTTTCGACACTGTTGCCGCCGTTTTTCCATCGCACCTTCGGTGCTCGTCTTCAGTTCTCCACCAATAGCAGTCTGCTCAATTATACACCTCCACAGTACAGGCCTTCTCCCGGTCAATCTGCGGGGTGTACGCGTGACGTGCGCGTTCGAACGGTGCGTTCGGGCCAGCACAGGCGCTCATCAGGGTTGTTAACGGGGTGTAGCAACCCACCGAGTCCGTCCAACGTTCCACCGAAGATACCGCAGTGAAAGAGCCCACGACCACGGACGGGAAATCGTGAACGTCGGGCGTCACAGCGGTGGTAACGACGCACCTCACCAATCGAGCGAGAGTCGATACCGCTAATGGCTCGGAGAACGGACGTGTGTCCCGACAAAAAGTCTGTTTCCGGTCGGGGCCGCCGCTTCGAAGCGGCCGGTCTCGGTAGAGCCTACTCGACGTCGAGTAAGTCACTGGGCGCACCCGCGAGTGCTTCCAGGGCGTCCGCCTCGATGTGGTGGAGGTCGCCCGGCACGACGAGCAGGTGGAGCGGGTCGCCGAACTCGCGCGTCGCCAGTTCCGACAGGCGGTCGGCTTCGACCAGCGGGTCGGGGCTCCCCGCCCGTGCGACCACGACCGCCAGTACGTCGTCGTAGCCCTCGGCGAGCATCCCCGCCGCCACGTCCGCGGTCATGTACTCGTCCTCCGTGTCGGCGTCTCCCGTCGGATTCCACCCGACTTTGATGTCCAGATAGACGAGCGTGTGGAGCCCGCGGTCGCGGTTCTCGTCCAGTGCGGTCGTGACGCTGGCGGGGAGGCCGTCCGCGCCGTGGGCGTAGTCGAACGGGAGCGTGGTGGCTTTGCCGAACCGATAGTTCTGGAGGCCGGTCAGGCCGCTGGCCGCCGACTCAGCCGTAGGGGCGTGGACGACTCGGGTGTCGATGTCACGCTCCTCAGCACGGAGGCGCAGGTCGACGTGGGTGGTCGAAATCATCGTGTCGCCTGCGGTGAGGAAGGCGGCGTCGCCCAACTCGGCGGCGGCGAGGATATCCTCGGGGTCCTGTTCGACGCCGGCACGGTCTCGTACTTCGATGTCCGTGTCGTGAAATCGTTCGAGGTCGTCGACGGTCGCGCCGATGAGTTTGCTCGTGTAGAACTCGGCGAACACGCAGTCTGCGTCCGCGATTGCGTCGCGGCCTTCGACGGTGACCGAGCGCTCGTCGTACAGGCCGAGACCGATGAAGGTGAGCATACCGTCACTCTGTGCGCTCGTCGGTTAAGCGGCGCGGAACGCGGTAACGCCGGAGCGTGAGACATCGCTGGAAAAAAGAATCCTCGGATGTCCTCAGTACCGCTGGCTCTGGAACTGACCGCCGGACTGCTGTCCGCCGACTTGTTGTCCGCCGAACTGTTGTCCACCAGTCTGCTGGCGGCCTCCCTGCTGACCCATCTGCTGGCCGCCAACTTGCTGGCCCATCTGTTGTCCCGACTGTTGCATCCCCTGAGTCTGGAGCCTGGAAAGCCCCTTGTGGATGGTGTCGAGCGACTGGCGTGCGTGCTCGATGGTGTCTTGCACCGCTGGTTCGTCTGCGTGCTGCTGGAGCTCTTGCAACCCTTGCTGGATGGCCTGCGTGGTGCACTGTCCGACCGTCTGGCTGAACGGTGACTGCCGGATGATGAGCTTCTTCTGGAACTCGGCGAGTTCCTCGATATCGTCACAGACGTTCGCCACGCGCGGAAGTCCGCGGTGGACGGCTTTCATCTTGGCCCATTCGGCCGTCGTCGCCACCTTCTCCAGGTCGTCGACGGCCAATCGAACCTCGCTCGGGACGGACTCCTCGTATCGTTCGCGAATCTGCTGGCCGACCTGACCGGGCTGTTGCTGAGACTGCTGGCCCGGCTGTTGGTACTGCTGTGTTGGTTGCTGGGACTGTTGAGTCGGCTGTTGGCCCTGCTGACCCATCGGTCGATATCGCTGTGATTCTGATTGCTGGCCGATGCCTCGCTGTGGTTCTGGCTGCTGCTGGTATTGCTGTGCCATGGTTTTCCTCCGGCTCTAGACGTCAGAGCCAGACTGCGCTACATCGAGACTCCGAATAAATCGCCGCGACCGTTTCGTATCGTTCAGTTCTCGCGTCCGATAGCTTCGCACCCTCGAACGGTCTCGACGGGAATCCGTCGTTCGATTTGCCCCGGTCGTTCACTGGCCGTCGAACCGAACGTTTCGTTCGGAAATCGGCAGTTCCCCTGCGACTCGAACCGCTCGACGTCCGGCGACCGTGTGCGATGCTATCAGTCACCGATCCGTACAACCGACCGTTTGAGATGCGAAAGTGTTCCTTGGCGTGGCCGACCGCGACCGGTCGCCGTGGCTCGAAGCGTCAACGTTAACGCCCGCTTCCAGTAAGGAGGATGTATGAAAGCGCCCTGCGTGCGCGTCGAGCGGGAACGGGGGGAGACGACGCGCCGTGAACTCGCAGACGCGAACGTCCTCGACGACGACCTCGAAATCGTGGTCGAAGACGACTGGCTCTACGTCCCCGTGACCGACCCCGATGCGGTCCCCGACGAACTTCGGGTGGTCGAACACGACGTCCCCACTCGCAGAACGCAGGACACCCCCGCCGACCTGCTCGGGTTCTCCCCGTCCTACGAACGACTGGGCGACATCGTCCTCGTCGACGAGGACGACCCCGAGCGTGCACGGACCATCGCCGACGCCATCGTGGACTCCGTCCTCCCGGTGAAGACGGTGCTCAACCGCGCGTCGAAGGTGAAAGGAGAAACGCGAGTCCGCGACTGGGACGTCCTCGTCGGCGAGTCGACCGAAACCGTCCATCGCGAGTACGGCTGTGAGTTCGCCCTCGACGTGGCGCGGGTGTACTTCTCTCCCCGTCTCGCCACCGAGCGCCATCGCGTCACAGAACAGGTCGTCCCCGGCGAGCAGGCCATCGACATGTTCGCCGGCGTCGGCCCGTTCGTCGTCCCGTTCGCAACTCGCGGCGCGCAGGTCGTCGGCGTGGACGTAAACGAGATCGCCATCGAGTACCTGCGGGAGAACGCGCGCCGAAACAAGGTCGAAGACCGGGTGACGGCCATCTGTGGCGACGTGCGGGAGACCGTCCCCGAGTACGAAAACAGGGCCGACCGTCTGGTGATGAACCTCCCGCACAGCGCAGACGAGTTCCTCGATACCGCGGTCGCGCTCGCGGGCGACGACTGTGTCGTCCACTACTACGACATCCAGCACGAAGACGACCCGTTCGGTCCCGGCGAGGCGGCGATTCACGCCGCCGCCGAACCGGCGTACGAGGTAGCGGTCGAGACGCGCCACGTCGTGCGATCGTACGCCCCACACGAGGTGAACGTCTGTCTCGACGTCCGACTAACCCGGTAGCCCACGGCGATTCCGCAACCCTTATGCTACCAGTGGGATGTATGTTCGAATGCAGTTCGCAACACCGTGCCGGTGTAGCTCAGACTGGCTAGAGCGATTCCTTCGTAAGGAATAGGCCGAGGGTTCAAATCCCCCCACCGGCTTTCTCTCGAATCCTGCTGTGACGTTCAGACGAACGTACGCATGAGAATATTCCACCGGTCTTCGCGTCGCTGGTTCTCTCTGTGGCGTCCGGCGTTGACCTCACGACGTGGTAGATGGCCGGATAGAGCGCCACGAACGCCATCGCCTCAGTAACTTGCTCTTTTCTACCGAGATGTGATAAAGCCGGACAGATTGTCTATATAGGTGTGACACGTATTCACATAACAGGTGAGTACGATGGCAGGGCCGCTACTGGGGAAAAAACGGGATCAGTTAGTCGTGGAGATGGAAGAACTCCGGCGAGAGATAGAACAACAGGAACGAGAGCTTTCGACGATGAAGCGACTACAGCGAGAATCTCGAACGATTCCCATCGGTTCCGGGGAGTTCGTCGGTGTCTGTGCCGATTGTGGACACGGTCTCGTCCTCCGAACCGCGGACCGACTCCACTGCACGTCGTGTGCGTATCAGCAGTACCTCTGAACCGTCGGTGATTCTCTCGTCCTGCCTGTCTCGACTCACCGGGACTCCACAGACCACCAGCACACCCTCACCCCACTTCTAACTCACAGAACGACAAGTTCCAACTCGCTTCTTCGGCCATCGCCTGCCCGTTCAGAATCCACTTCCCCCCCGACCCGCCGAGCGGACGGGCCGAGAACCAGTAGGCGGACGTGAACCGCGACAGCGGAAATCTATCGGTTCCGAGGAATCCGTGCCGGGCGAGCACCGACCGTGGCAGCGTCGTCCCCGCCGCGGCGATAACGTCGGCGTCTCGGTACTCGTCGACGATTCTCCCCAGGAGCGCGGAGAGTGCCGCCGTCCTGTCCGCACCACCGTCCACCGGGAGCACGTCGGAGAGGTGGACGATCGTCTCGGTCGTGTTCTGCTGTTCGCCGACGACGATTGCGACCGGCGTCCCGTCGTCGTCTCCCCGGAGCGTGTAGGTGGTGTAGTCGAAGCGAGGGTTCCCGAAGCGCCACTGGAAGAACTGCTCGTCGCGCACCGCGTGGGCACGCGGGGTGAGGTTGCTGTCGGCAATTTCTGCGAGGAGCGTGGGCGGCACACCAGCGTACTGGTCTACGCTGTCGGGGGAGGCCGTCGGCGTCGCTCGGTCGCGGACCGCGAGATACGCACGGAGACCGGGAACCGCCGCTCCCGCGAGTTTCGCGTTCGACAGCGCCCGCGGGTTCTGGACCCGATAGTATTCGGTGAACTCCGTCATGATACCGTCTTCGAGTGCGAGTTTTTCCGCCATCTTCTCCAGTCCGGCTTTCACGGCTTCGTTCGGAAAGCCGACGACGATGGAGGGCTCTCGGGTGTCGTAGTAGTCGTAGACGTGTGCCGCCATCCGCGTGAACAGCCCTCGTCTGCGGTGGTCGGGATGAACCATCGGGTCGACCTGTACGAGCGCGAGTTCCCGTCGGCCGCCGACGGACAGCGGAAGTGGAAGACTCGGACGCGCTCCGACGACGCGTCCGTCTCGTTCCGCGACGCAGATCGGCACCTGCGACCGATACGGATTCTCGACGAACTTCCAGTCGAACCAGTCGCCGCGCCCACGCCGGTCCCCGAATACCGTCTCGTACAGCGCCAGTACGCCACCCCGGTCGCCGGGTTCGTACTGCCGAATCAGATACGAATCGTCCCCGGACGAGTCCCCGTAGTCCCCCGTTCTATCGGCCATCGCTGGACGGACGACGACACGGCCCGTAAATCTCGGTGGTCGTTCGCGCGGATAAGCAATGGCAGACGGCGACTGTCACACCGCAGATAGTTCGGTACGTCTCTCCTGTCGACTGTGAAGACTCGCGTTAACCGGATAGTTCAGCACTGTCGTCGCTGAACGGTTTGCCAGACTTTTGCCGACCGGTCGCGGCAATGTCCGCATGGAGGCCGACGAGTTTTCAGATGCGGCCCGCACAGGGAACGTCGCGCGACTGTACGACGAAACCGCAGCGACCCATTCGCGAAAGTTGGCGCTAGAGATGGGCGGACAGCGGTACACGTACGCCGAACTCCGCGACCGCTCCGCACGGTTCGCCGGCGGGCTACGTGCGCTCGGCGTGTGCCCAGACGACCGCATCGCGCTCTTTTTACCCAACAGCCCGGCGTTCGTCGTCGCCGCACTCGGGGCGCTCAAGGCGGGCACGCCGTTCGTCCCGATGAACCCACAGTACCGCACCCAGGAGGCGGTCTATCGGCTCGACGATGCCGACGCTGCGGCCATCGTGACGGACGAAACGCTGGCGGAAACGGTCGAAGACGCCGTGTCCCGTCTCGACACGAACCCACTCGTAATCGGGCGCGGCGACTGGAGTGAGAACGAAGAACGCAGCCTCGACGGGGTCGTCCCGTTCGAGCACGTGGACGACTCGCCGTTCGTCGCGGACAGACGCGACGACGACGTGGCGATGCAACCCTACACCAGCGGGACGACGGGCGAGCCGAAAGGTGTCCTGCTCACGCACCGCAATCTGCGCGCGCAGTCGTTCGTGGGGTTCGAACGGACCGCCCTCGACGCCGAGGACGAACGATTCCTGTCGGTGCTCCCCCTGTCGCACATCGCCGGCTTCGTCAACCGGACGTGGCAACCGCTCGTTCGAGGGGCGAGCGTCTACCTCCGGGACCCGGAATCGTGGGACCCCGAAGCCGCCATGGCGACCATCGAGTCGAAACGAATCACGAAGTTCGGTGCCGTCGCCGCGATGTACGTCGACATCATCGAACACGACGCCTTCGGCGAGTACGACCTGTCGAGTCTCCAGGAATCAATGGAAGGCGGCACGACCATGCCGACTGCCGTCCAGGAGCGATTCGAGGACGGCACGGGAGTCGAACTGTTCGAAGCGTACGGGCTGACCGAAACCGGCGGCGGAACGCACGCCGGAATCAACGCGACGTTCGGTCCCCGACGCGGCACCATCGGCCAGCCGTTTCGTGCGACAGACTGTAAGGTCGTAGACGACGATGGCCGTGAAGTTCCGCCGGGCGAGGCAGGCGAACTCCTCCTCCGTGGGCCACACGTCATGGCGGGATACCACGACCGACCCGAGGAGACTGCGGCGGCGTTCACCGACGACGGCTACTTTCGGACGGGCGACGTCGTTCGCAGGGACGACGACAACTACTACGAAGTGCTCGGTCGCAAATCGGACGTCATCCTCACCGCCGGGTACAACGTCTATCCACAGGAAGTCGAAGAGGTACTCCACCAGCACCCGAACGTGGCGGACGCTGCGGTGGTCGGGACGCCGGACGAGCGCCGAGGGGAGACCATCAAGGCCTACGTCGTCCCGACGGCGGGGTCGTCTCCCGACGCCGCCGGACTCCGAGAACACTGTCTGGAGACCATGGCAGCATACAAGCATCCCCGGGAGATTACGTTCGTCCAGACGCTTCCGCGAACGACGAGCGGGAAGGTCCAGCGATTCGAGCTCGGTGGACAGGCAGACGACTGACCCGCTTCGACCCGTCGGTTCTCGCCCGCCGGTCCTCCGTCCCTCCTTCTCGCCCGCCGCTTTGCTACGCTCTGCCGGCGGCTGCAACCGAGCCACGACGTTAACCACGTCGGGCGACTACGTGCTGTGATGACTCGTGACAGTGGTGAAGACCTCGGGCCGACGGAGCGTGAGACGCGGGAGGTGGCCGCAGATGCTGCGTACGACCGCGAGGAGTTCCTCTCGATGATTCCACACTACTATCGCGGAGAGGTTTCGCGGGCAGGCAAGTACCTCGACCGACTCGACCTGACCGTCGACTGGGCGATCGCCCTCGTCACCGCCGTGCTCGCGCTCGCGTTCGAAAGCGTGCAGGCATCGTCGTACCTCCTCCTCATCGGGATGATAGCGATCACGATGTTCCTCGTCTTCGACGTGCGCCGGTACCGGATGTATGATGCAATCCGTGCGCGCGTCCGCCTCATTGAGGAGAACGTGTACGCGAACACCTTCGACCCGGTCGGTGCACCGCTGTCCGAGTGGCGCGAGGAACTGGGCGACGACCTTCGAGACCCGATGTTGAAAGTGACGTACAGAGAGGCGCTCTCTCGCCGTCTCGAGCGCGTCTACTTCCCGCTCTACCTGCTGCTCGGCGTGGCGTGGCTGTTCCGGATAACCCTCTTCGTTCCGAAGGAGACGTGGCGCGAAACGGCATCGATACCGGGGATTCCGGGTGAACTGGTCGTCGGTGCCGTCGGCCTCTTCTATCTCCTCGTGGTGGCTCTGACCTTCTGGCCGCAGGAACGAGAAGCCAAAGGTGAGTTTCACGGCGAACAGGCGGGCGACTGGAAAGAGACGGAGTCCGAGTGACGAACGTGGACCGGACTCCTCGGCCGAGAAGCAAGAGCACGGGAACCGGTGTCGGCGAAACGACGAGGGTGTAGGTGTCGCTTATCCCGCTGTTGGTCCGGCCTGGGTCGCCGACCACGACTCCAACGACAGACCACTCGACCACCAATATTTTTCAACTGAAAAACCGTACCAGAACGACTTTGAACAATTCCAACGGTTGTAGAGTGATTCGCTATCGGGTTTTTGTACGAAATAAACTGCGTTAATCCGGAGGAACTACCCTCAACCAACGCACCCGTTTTTCCCCTTCCCGCCAAAGCAGGTGACTGTACCATGCGACTAACACCGCGACGAATCTTGACGACCGTACTGGTAAGCGTCCTGCTTATCGGCGGCGGAACGACCGTCGCTCTCGCAGACGGGCAATCCTCTGACGAGGGCGTCCACGAAATCGGCAGTCAGGAGATCACCATCCGTGACGCGACGATAAACGTCGAGGACACCCACCTCAAAGGGCCCGGACTGCCGGATACCACTATCCAAGACCAGACCTACACCGTAGAGGAGTCCACGACGACCATCGACGGACTCACGCTGTCGGTGAACGGAGAGACGTACGAAATCTGCCGCATCGAGATAACCGTCCACGACGTGGGCATGACGCTGGACGACGTCCAGCTATCGAGCAGTAGCTAATCCCCGGATTTGCGTTCCGGTTTTTCAGACTCCCGATTCGCTAGCGAAGCGACCGGAGACGATTCGGAGATCGGAGACAGGTGGTCGAACCACCGTCGTCACGACGGTGCGTTCGTCAGGACCGCGTTCTTCTCGGTCGCGTTCGCCGTCGTCCCGTTTTCGGCGGTCTCGTTCGTCACAGTTACGTTCACCGCGCTCGCATCCCCTCGGAGCCACTGCTGGTACTCCTCTCTGGGGACGACCCTGACCGTCGTTCGCATTCGCGCGTGTCCTGCACCGCAGAACTCGGTGCAGTACCCGCGGTACGTCCCGGTTTCGAAGACCCGCGTGTGGACGGTCGTCGTTCGGCGCGGAAACACGTCCTGCTTGACGCCGAGTTTCGGAACGAAGAGCGAGTGGATGACGTCCGCCGAGGTCATCCGGACGTACACGTCGGTGTTCGCGGGGACGACGAGTTCGTTCTGCGTCGTGACGTTCGTCCCGGGGTACGAGAACTGCCACCCCCACTGGTACGCGAGTCCGCGAACCGTTACCGCCTCCGACCCCGACGCCGTGGCATCGCCTTCGGGTTGGGACGAATCGACCCGTTGTTCCGGCGTGATGTACGGACTGGCGAGAACCGTGTACGCCGCGATACCGACGAAGAGGAGGATGAGGGCGGTCGCGATGGTCCACGTGATTTCTAGCGGGGGGTTTTCCGCCGTCGGGAGCGGGTCGTCGTTGTTCCTGAATCGCACGACAGCGTAGATGAGGATGACCTCGACGAAGAGCGTCAACGGAATCGCCACGTAGATGAGTTGAAAGTTCAACTGCTCGATGAGGCGTTTGTTGACCGACTGCGCCGCCACTGGAGCGACGGCGACGAGTCCGACGACTGTCGAGAGACAGGCGAGCACTTCCACGTGACGAAGTCGCATCGTCACCGAGTCAACGGTCGGGTCAATATAGCTATCGGGAGTCGACGAGAGGGCAGGATGGCTACCGTTCGGTCGTCTTGGCTCTCTCGGGTCCCTAACCCTCGAATCAGCCTACGTCTTTATTGGAGTCGCTACCGACGCGGAGTACACGCATGTACGCGGGGTGGGAAGCGAGCGGACGCGATGGGGGAGTTCGACCGTGAACCGAGCAGTGGTCGAACTGGCCGTCCTCGGAGTAGTGCTCTGGGGCTGTTGGTTCGTCACGTGGCTGTCGCGTCGACACGGCACGGAACCGGACGGCGGATATCGGTCGTGGCGCGAGTTCGGCGTCGATATCGGGGGGATGAAAGAGACGGTGGCACGCTGGACGACGACGACCAACCACCGCGAGGTCGGCATACTGTACATCCTCCTCGGAACCTTCGCGGCGCTCTGGGGCGGCACGGACGCCATGATGATGCGCACTGAACTTCTCACACCCGCCGCCGACATTTGGTCGACCGAAACCTACAATGCTCTTTTCACCGCCCACGGCCTCATGATGCTCTTTTTCTTCGTGACGCCGGTGTTTTTCGGCATCGCGAACTACTTCGTCCCGTTGCTCCTGGACGCCGACGACATGGCGTTCCCGCGACTGAACGCCATCGGGTTCTGGCTCCTCCCGCCTTCGCTCTTTCTCGTTCGCGGCGGTCTCCCCGCACAGATACTCGGCCAGGTACTCGGCTTGCTGGGGATTCGCGGCGACGTCCGCCAGTTCTTCTGGACGCTCCACGACCCGGAACTCGGCTGGACGCTGTACACGCCGCTTTCGGTGCAGACGGTGAATCCGCAGATCGATTTCCTCCTCCTGGGCCTGCATCTTTCGGGCATCGCCACGACCATCGGTGCGATAAACTTCATCGCCACCATACTCTACGAACGCGGTGACGATGTCGGCTGGGAGAACCTCGACATTTTCTCGTGGAACATCCTCGTGACGAGCGGTATCGTCCTCTTCGCGTTTCCCTTGCTCGGGAGCGCGCTCATCATGCTCTTGCTCGACCGCAACTTCGGCACCACGTTCTACACACCGCAGGGAGGCGACCCCATCCTCTGGCAACATCTGTTCTGGTTTTTCGGCCATCCGGAAGTGTACATCATCTTCCTCCCCGCCACGGGGTTGATGAGTTTCATCCTCCCGAAGTTCGTGGGGCGGAAACTGTTCGGCTTCAAGTACATCGTCTACTCGACGCTGGCCATCGGCGTGCTCAGTTTCGGCGTCTGGGCTCACCACATGTTCGTCACCGGCATCGACCCGCGTCTCCGAGCGAGTTTCATGGCCGTCTCCATCGCCATCGCGGTGCCGAGTGCCATCAAGGTGTTCAACTGGATAACAACCATCTGGTCGGGGGACGTGCGCCTGACCGCGCCGATGGTACTGTGTATCGCCAGCATCGGTACGTTCGTCGTCGGCGGGGTGACGGGCGTGTTCCTCGCGACGATTCCAGTCGACGTCGTCTATCACGGGACCTACTACGTCGTCGGCCACTTCCACATGATAGTCATGGGCATCATCCCGTTCATGATGGTCGCGGCCAGTTACTACTGGTATCCCATCCTCACGGGCCGGATGTACGACCGGCAACTCGCGCTGTTCCAGTCCGTACTACTCGTTTTCGGGTCGGTCGTGACGTTCGGGACGCTCATCGCGATGGGCCTGTTACACCTGCCGCGCCGATACGCCGTCTATCCGGCCGGATTCGCACCGGCCCAGCAGGTGGCGACCATCGGGGCGTTCCTCGTCGGTCTGAGCGTTCTCCTGTGGTTGTACAACATGCTCTGGTCGTACTGGAGCGGAGACCCGGTACGGACCGCCGACGTGTGGGACCTAAAGCGCACCCGGCAGTTCACCCGCGAGTGGCAGTGGTTCGAGCGGCGACTGGCCGAACGGTACGACATCGAACCGACCGAACCCGACGTGACGCGCCCGTCCTCGACGACCGTCCCCGACGAGGGCAGTCCGACCGTCCTCCGGAGCGTGGAACCGCTTCTCACCACGATACCGCGAATCGCCGCCGTCGCCGCGACGGCCGGGTTCGTCGGCACCATGCTCATGTCCGGTGTCCTGTTTACCGCGACGATTCTGGGCGTGTTCGACCTCTCGTCGTTCTCCGAACTCGCGGAACTCGTCGGAATGGAGGGTGTGGCTCTGGGATACCTGCTCTTTCTCGGTGGGGGGATGACGACGTGGGCGCTCCTGTTTGCCACGTTGGCGGAGTACCTGCCGGGGCGACCGCGTATCGTGACGGGCATCGCGTACGCGACCATCATCTCGGTCGGGTTCGGACTGGCCTTTTACACCGGCCAGACCGGACTTCAGCTCCTCGGATATCTCATCTTCGTTCTCATCGCCCACTGGTTCTACGGACTCGGGCTGTCGGTCTCCTTCGAGTACCTCGAATCGCGCTGGCAGGGAGAACAATGAGCGCCGACGAACGTGCCGACGAACCGGTTCGGGACGAACGACGGACAGTCTCGACCGCGCTCACCTACGGCGCTCCGTTTCTCGGGACGCTCCTCGTCGCGGTCGGAATCGCTGGGGGAATCCTTGGTGGGTACGCCGCGGCGCAGGCGGAACTGGGGCTGTGCGGGAATCCCACCATCGTCGTCTACACGCCCGCCACGTCCGACCAGTACACCGATTCCCAGACCGGTCCGGCGCTGGAGCGACTGCGCGTCGGGGAACTCACCCCGGCGGAACGACGCGCGTTCGAGGAGGCCATCGGAAGCCCGAGGGGGGAAGCAGAAGTTCGGGGACGGTTCGTCCACCGACCGGCGTTCAGCCGCGGCGTCCTCGTCACGAACGACGGAACGATTCGCTATGCGACCATCACCTCGACGAACCCGTGTCTCTTCGTCGACCCGTTGCTCTTCCCGCTCGGCGTGGTGTCGATCCTCCTCGGCGTTCTGGGCATCCTCACGCCGCCGCTCTACCGGAGGGTGCTCGAACGCGAGCAGCGAAAGGGGCGGCCACCTCGGTGAACCCCTATCCGGTGACCACCGCCCCGGCGTACACCACGACGACGAGGAAGAGCCAGACGGCGTCCACGAAGTGCCAGTACATCGAGACCGTGGCGACCGACGTGTCTCGGTCGGCGTCGTACTGCCCGCGCAGTGCTCGTCCGAGGACGATACCGAGGAGCACAACCCCGAGCGTGACGTGAAGACCGTGGAGACCGGTCAGGCCGAAGAACGCGCTCCCGAAGATACCGGTGGTCAACGTGAATCCCTCGTCGACGACGAACTCGTAGTATTCGAGCACCTGTCCCCCGAGAAACGCGACGCCGAGTGCCACCGTGACTCCGAGGAACGCGAGAAATCGGCGTCGCCGTCCTCCGTTCAGCGCGTCGTGTGCGAAGTGGAGCGTGAAACTGCTGACCACGAGGAGCACCGTGTTGACGAGGACGAGCGAACTCAGAAGGTTCGGGAGGTCGCCCGGCGGCCAGCCGCCGACGCGGATGACGAAGTAGTACGCGAATCCCGCGCCGAACGTCGCCACGTCCGTGAGCAGGAACAACACCATCGTCGCCCGATACGAGAGGCGCTTTCGGGCGTCCGCCCGCTCGTGACGGTACCCGCGAACGAACGCCGCGTCTAACCATCCGGCGAGTCCCCCGACGAACACGCCGAAGCCGACCACTGCGATGGCGAGGCCGGCGACGGTGGGAAACACGTCGGTCGTCCGGCCCAGGAGTGCGAGCGCGCCGCCACCGTACAGCGTTCCCGCCCCGACCGCGGCGACGAACGGCCAGCGACTCCGCTCGTGGTGGGTGGGGCTTTCGGTGACGTGGTCGGCACCGGTCGCCGGGTCCGACATGGTACCGATAGAGACAGTCCGCCGAGAAGCAAAAATCCGACGGCGACCGCCGACCCGAATCAGTCCTCCGTCGCGTGTGCGTCCATGAAGACGAGCGGGTCCCGCGTCTGGAGCCACGCGGTTCCCTCTCCCGCGAAACGAGTGACCCTCCCCTCACCGCCGAGGACGGACGATTTGATACCGCCGTCTCGCTCGCGCGTGGGGTCGAGGGTGCTTGTCCAGGCCACGAGGTGGTCTTCGTCTACGATGATGGGGTCCTCGTCGTTGACGTCGACGCTGTATATCGACCCGTAGGATGAGAGGAATGCGATACCGTCGCCGGACATCCCGAGGACGGTCAACTCGCTGGACGAGAAGAAGTTTCCGGCGTCGTTGAGCGCGGTTTCGTGTTTCACCTCGGGCGTCCACGCGAGCGCCGACCCCGACTGTGCTTTGATGTGGCCGGTCTCCGCGAGGTCGATGGCGACGACGTCTCCAGGCGTATCCGGTGCCAGCGTGACGTGTGCACCGTCCGTTTCTGCGGTGAACGTGTTCGAGACCATCTCGCGCTCGTCGCTGATGGCGCGCGAGAGCATCCCTTTGAGCCCGTCACCGCCGGCTATCTGCGTGTCGGCGGCCATGCTCGCGCTTCGGCTGACCATCGCGCCTGTCGTCGCTTCGACGTGTTCGTCCGCGTCGAGTGTCACCGTGAGAACTGCGTTGCTCGGCCCGTTGGTGATTTCGTACTGCATGCCGAAAATGTCGGTCGTCAAACTATAAGAAGTTGCGCACTTAGATAACCGAAGAACCCTCGAACGAGACGCTCGTTCGGTTGGGAAGGACGTTTTCGACGCCGACGGCGAACACGGTTTCGCCGAGCATCGCCATACTCGCCACGCCGCCGGCCGTTTCGACTTCGGCGACCGTTTCCCGAACCCGTTCGGTCGGGAGGCCGATTTCGCGGGCGAACGTCCAGGCGTCGCTCGTGAGGCGTTCGAGCGACGGGTCGGCGGGCAGCGAGTCGAGAGTCCGCCCGCCGACCGACTCGATTCGAGCCATGAGGTCGTCGTCCCCGAGTGCCTCGCTCGTCGCCATCCCGCCGAACGAGACGTACTCGATTTCCTCGGTCGGTTCCCGCCGGCGGCGACCCGACCCGTCGTCCATCAACAGGCCGCCCGCCGACTGGATGAACACGTCCCCGAGGCCGGTTCCCGCTTCGACCTCTGCGCGGTGCGAGGCCCGTACGAGTTCGTCCCACGAACGCCCGAGTTCGAACAGTTCGTCCGCCGCCAGAGCAGTTGCGAGCGTCGCCGCCCCGCTCGCACCGAACCCACAGCCAATCGGCACGTCGGAATCGAGTTCGACGCGCGCCGTGACGCCGAGTCTCTTGAGTACCCCTTCGACCGGTTCGAACGTGGTGGGGTCGCCGTGGAGGACGATTTCGGTTCGGTCTGCAGTCTGCACATCGGCGACGACGCCATCCTCGATAGCCATACTCGCGCCTCTCGACTCGTCACCCGACCCTGCCGGTGCGAACACCGCCGTGACGCTTCCGGGAGCGAACGCCTTCATACCCGAACGGAGGCGAGAGCACTCCTTGAATCCGCCGCTCGACCCACGCAAACGCGACGAACGCCAATCCAAATAAGGGAATGAAATGGGTATATATTGTTTATATCTGGCTTAAGGGTTCCAATTGTCTAACTCATGGCGAAATTTTTTATGATATGGCCTCATATGTCGGTGTATGTCGGCGCAATCCCAAACCACTCAGACGAACGAGTGGACCGACCCACAGCAGTGTCCGTTCTGTAAGGCCCCCCTCGACGACGGTGGATGGGGGTTCATCGTCCACATCCGCGAAAATCAGCCGTGTCACGACGAGTTCGATCTGTGGCGCGAGCAGATCTCCGGTGACATGCGCGGCGAATGGGGTGGCTAGCGGGTCATCCGTTTCCGATTCCCTGATTACCGTCGTTTTCGTCCTCGTCCGACTTGTCGCGTCCACCGCCGTGCGCGTTACCGTTAGCTAACGGTCCTCCTCGTCCTTCTCCTCGTCTTTTTTGTCCTTCTTGTCCTCCTCGTCTTTCTTTTCCTCGTCTTTTTTGTCCTTCTTGTCCTCCTCGTCTTTCTTTTCCTCGTCTTTTTTGTCCTTCTTGTCCTCCTCGTCTTTCTTTTCCTCGTCTTTTTGGTCCTTCTCGTCCTCGTCTTCGTCGTCTTCGTCGTCTTCTCTCGCATCTTCGCCGTCGCGGTCGTCCGGGTCGTTCTCGTCGTTCGCGGGGTCCTCGCCCGTCCCGACCTTAGTCGCGTCGTCCCCACTGGTGAGACGCCCATCATCACCGGTCGCCACCGTCGTCCGAACGCTGTCCGACGACTGCGTCTTCGTACCGGGAGGCGGGAGGTCGAATACGCCGACGGTTACCACTAGTCCCGCCAGGAAAAACGCGATGCCGACCAGCGACAGCAACCGCTGCATCCGGTCCATCGCTGGCGAACCTTCGTTGACTACCGACTTAATTAGTGAGCGTCTAGATCGTCGTTCTGTCTTTCATTTGTATCCGCATAATGCTTCCCCCGAGTCCGTCGCGTTGGCAGTGCTAACAAGATACTAACACAAAAATGGAAAATGAGAGTCGCTAACAAGACAGATGTTTTTGTATACTATTTATCATTAAAGGCCGCCTACCCTATAGTGACCATGGAGATAAACTGGAAGGCTGTACTTAACGGATTCCTGACCGCGTTCGTACTCGGACTACTCGCTGTCTGGTTCATCCCGGTTACGGCGATGTCGGGACTCGTGCAGGCACTACCTGGCCTCATCGGTGGGTTCGTCGCCGGCTACATGGTTGCTGGTGGCGGACGTGGTGCTGTGCACGGTGGACTCGCCACAGTACTCGGGGGATTCGTCCTCCTCATCGTGTGGGCAGTCTTTGGTGCTCTGTTCGCCGGTCTGTTCCCAGCGTTCACCGGGTTCGCGCTCGGCGTGTTCGTCCTGGCCATTCAAGCGATCCCCGGTGCCATCGCTGGTGCGATCGGGGGCTGGGTGAAAGGTCGCCGTACCACGACCCGTGAGGCTGTTGGGACCACTCGCTGACGAGCAAAGACCAGTCATTATCAGATTTTCCACCGAGATCCCACCAGTGAACTGGTCGCTCGTAACAGGTTACGTCCCGTTATCGTCGAATTCGAGCGTCACGTTGAGCAGGTCGTTCAACAGGTCCGGAAAATCGACGACCTCCACCCGCTCGTCGTCCTCCGAGTAGTCGACGATTCCGGCGGCGACGAACTTCGGGATGTCGGTGTGGTGTAAGTCGGTGTAGATTCTGACGTGCGCTTTCGCGGAGAGGGGTTCGTCTTGGCCCGCACCCATCCATCCGGCGACGTTGTCCGCCAGGCGTGTGAGCGTCGTCTCGTCGTGTCTACGGAGATGATACAGAGCGTAGCGTCGCCGTGGCTCAACGAGTATCTGTAACAGCGGTCGCAACGAATCCATCTCGCCCTTCATGTCCCGACTGTCGCGTGGGTTTTCAGCGGGAGTTAATAAAATGCCGGGAATCACCACGTTGGTCAGAGTTATATCCGTCGCATGGGAGGAAACGACATGGACGATCTCGTGCCCTCCACTTCCGACGCCGACGAGGAGGAAGACCGCGACCCTCTCGTCGTCGGCGTCGATAGCGACGACGCCGACGAACTCGTCGCCGCCCTCTCCTCGCAGACCGGTCGGGACATCCTCACCACCCTGTACGAAGAACCAGCCACGCCAGCGACTATCGCGGACCGGGTCGATACGTCCCTCCAGAACGTCCAGTACCATCTCGGCAAACTCGAAAACGCGAATCTCGTCAATGTCACGGAGACGATGTACTCGGAAAAAGGCCGCGAGATGAAGGTGTACGCCCCGAGTGCGGAACCGCTCGTCCTCTTCGCCGGCAACGAATCGGACGCGGTCGGGATGAAATCCACCCTCTCGAATCTCCTCGGCGGACTCGGGGTCCTCGGCCTTGCCAGTCTCGTCGTCCAGCGAATCGCGACCGGCGAACGGTGGCCGTTCGGCGGGAATTCGGCGAGCGACGGTGGGGCTCTCACGACGGACACCGCGGCCGGTGGGTCAGGAAACGACGCGGCTACCACGACCCAGCTGCTGTCCGACGGCACGACGGCTAACGAGGGGAAAACGACGGTCGAGGCGGCGACGACGGTGGCCGACCGGACCACGACGCTCACGGAGGCGACCACGACGGACGTGCTGCGAACGGTCGCGGAGGGAACGACGGCGACGGGACTCCCGCCGGGACTGCTCTTTTTTGCGGGTGGTGCGTCGATTCTCGTACTCGCCTTCGCGGTCTGGTACGCCCGTACCCGGTGAGACGGTCGAACGGACCACCGTTCTGCGTGGTGATTGGGCGTGCGGACAAACGCTAAGGCGTGTGGAATGTTACCACTCAATGAGGATGATCGTGCTCGCCAGTAAAACCGTCAACGCCATCGGAACCCTCTCGATAGCGGCGGGTGGGGCCCTACTCTTGCTCTCACTTCTCACCGTCCTCGTCGGTGTCGTCAGTGTCGGACCGACTGTGGACGCCGGCGGTCCCCTCTTTCGTTCGATTCCGACGAGCGGTCCGGTGTTCGGTGGGCCACGTAAGACGTTCTCACTCGGCGTTCTGGGAATCGGTGTCGGATGCTGGTTGCTCGGCCTCGGACTGCTGTTACAGGGTCGAGTCGAACAGTGAGAACCTGCCAGGGTGGTAAGTGGGTGGTGGCTGGCAGAGTGTGGATGACGTTCGATATGTCACGGCAGTGTTTCGACGCGCCACGTCTTCGACCTACGGGTGAACTGTAAAAAACGTCACTAATTGGATTACGCTCATCTGTAGAAGTCAGTACTTAGGATCTGCTCGAACCAGTCGTCGGTGTTGAGGATCCAGCCCAAGAAGTTTAGATAGCCCGAGCGTGTCATAGAAAGCCTCCCAAGGGGGGCCGCAGGGTTTTGAAACTGTGTCCAGCAGTACCAACGCCCTGCAAGACGTCGCTTCGGTAGACGACTTTTTGAATGCGGCGGCGACCG
>NZ_JBPEHH010000078.1:0-19205 GCF_054177595.1 Haladaptatus ordinarius
CGGACTACTTTTGGTCAGATACTTGCCGCCTCAGTCGAAAGCACCGTACTCAAGGCTCATCACTGGTGAATAATGACGATTCAATCTGCGTTTTCATCGATAGAGCGGACATCTAGCGATTATGGACGTTAGCTCACTGGAGGCAGCGACAGTAGGCAATCTCCTAACGGGAGAAGACGGAACCCATCAAGCCGCATTGGACTTCATGGAGGGCCGAGGATATGATGTGGGCAGTTCTGGACGGTCACACAGCACTACTTCATCCTCTGAACAGGCAGGAACAACCGCCCGGCACGAACACACCCCGACCGAAGCTGGCGAACTCCAGCGGAAAGCCGAACAGGAAGGCGTTGAGACGCTGGGCCACATGGAACGATGGCGAGTGGCATGTCGGCTTCTTAAACATGGTTGGAATCCAGCGTGGGAGTGGTTTAAGGTGCAGTTCGGGGCTAGCTTCAAATCAGATATCACTCAAAGACAATTTCAGAGTATTCTCAACGCTTACCCAGACGACTATGACCACGTCGAGGCTCCCAGGAGGTTAGGCTAACATCACCGGTCACCTTTTCTCTGGTTTCAGATACCGAGAAAAGTCGTGGTCTGACACTCATAGAACGAGGGAGGGAACAACTCCGATGATTATCCTTTCAACCGTTCTGAGCCCGCTGACAAGACCTACAGACCAGAGTATTTTCTTGGTTAGCACTGACACCGGCCCTGATAGGAAAATAGTGAGACTATGGTTGCTCAGTTTCTCTTACTCTTTCCTTTACTGCCTCTGTCCCCACACAGACGTTGTCTCTTTGTCTTCTATTACCCACCCACCACCACACTATGTTATGGTGCGAGAACCACCAGACTGCACTGGGTTAAGTGAACAGGTTCGCGTAAGAAGTATATAAAGAAAAACTCAAGAATTTTCGAGCCAACTTACCTTATTACCTGCTGTTTCTTGTGCGCGGTCGGAATTGGTTTAGATATTCAGCATTCAGACCATCCACTGTAAAGGCGCGAAGTGGAACACGAGAACACAGTACCAGTCTTGGCTTGCTACACTCTATCTATTGCCCGCCGTGCTTCGTGCCAGTACTATGAGTCTTCTCTGGACGAGGATTTAATCTGTTCTCTTATCAAGAATATCACCGAGTAAGTTCGATATCCCAAATAATCTCAAACAAAATTGACTCTCTGAGTGTGCACTCTGCTGCGGGCTATGGCGACACTGGAAGCGGAAACACCGGGAAAATACTGCTGGGATTTATATCGCCACCGCCTGAGCCACCGTCTGAGCCTTTTCTGTACTTCTCTTTGTTTTGTGTGCGTTTATTTGACACACTCGCTCCGCCGGGCCCCTGTTGTGTCACCCGTTTGCTCCATTGGTTCACAACCCGGGTTTCCTGTCTTGACATCTCCGCCAGTTCATACGTCTCTCCGACTTCGAATCCAGCGTCTTGGTGCGGGAAGAGGAACGCGAGCGAATTGACCCCATCATTGTATTTGGCCACAAATGTATCGTGACTTGAGAGGTCAATGGGATTCCCGTTTTCACTCGTCACCGGAGGGTCGTCTTGAAGTGGCCCGGACACGACTTCGTACTCCTCTTGGTAAATCTGTGAGTCGAGCATGTAGACCGGCAACACGTCTGGCGACCCCGACTGGTTGCCTTGTTGGGCTGCACCAATCCCACTGGATGCGGTGAGCGCGGTGCCACCGGTTGCGAGTGCCCCATATTTCAGGATGCTGCGACGGTCGATACGATTCGTTGTGGTCTGTTGCTGATTATCTGGCATTGTATTTCTCTCCCATTGAGCGGGTCAGTACTACCAGACCAAGTTTGCCAGTTCTGGTGATAACGCCTTCGACCGTTCAGGCCTGTTTCTATCGGTGTTCCTGATTACCAGATTGGCAATTGCAACTTGGTTAACAGGTATTTAAAGTGAGACGGGAGTAAACACTGTGAAGGCGCGAATGTTTCCGCTTGAAAAGCTTTAGCTCCCGTCTTGGGGAGTACCGGGTGAAGCCATGTACTGGCTCTTACGACCATGTCGAGTTCCCTGTCACCTCTGACAGCGGTACGCTGGAGTCTGTCTGCACTTCCCCTTTGTGTGTAACTCCTCCGTGTAGTCCGTATACTCTACAGTACCCCCACACACCCACCTATGTTATGGTGCGAGAATCAGCAGACTGCATGGGGTAGATGTCCAGAGTCTCGTGTGTAGTATATAAAGAAAAAATCCAGCTTCTGAGACCCACAGGGCGTCTCGACTGTTCCCAAGTTGTATTTCCTTCAGACAACTTGCGGTCGGCTCCAGCACTCTGTGAGCGTCCAGAAAACCCACTGTTTGAGTGTGTTGTGATACCTATTGAGGGATGACCTTCCTTCAGGCGCGAAGACGACATGGACAACAGATGTTGAGAAATTTCCTCTCTGAACAGTTTTTGAGAGTACTTCAACTATTTCGGCAGTTGAGAGCACAGAGTTTCTTGTGTATAGTACAGTAGAGAAGGAGGGGGTACGTCAACATAATATGACAAAACATAGCGAATATTTAGAAACATATAATAGAGTCCCAACCGATAACCAGGGCTATGGGAAATGGCGTGCCAGATTATGACCTCTTTGACTTCTTTTCCTTCATTGTACCTGGCTCTATCGTAATATTGTTGGTTTATCCTTTTGTTCCAAAGAGAGTAATAGATGATATTGTGAATATGAATCAGGTTGTCTTATTAACGTATGTTCTGCTTATTGGCTATCTTCTTGGTCAAATAAGCTTCCGTATTGTGAATAAATATTTCCCGATAAAAAACCCATACTTTAAAATAGAATCAAAAAGGCCAAAAAATAAGAGACCACATATACAAAACAAATTTTTCAGTTATGCACCAGGATATTTTGGTTTAAAAAAGGAAGAAACAGGAAACGAGCTATATCACACTACCAAGTCCCATTTGTATAGTGAAAAAAAGGGCAGTGGACGAGTACAAAAATTCCATACACTTCATGACCTTTTTCATAGCGCATCTCTTATTTTTGGAATTTTCTGTATACTATATGTAGCTAATGGGTTGTATTCTGGAAACCCGCTGTATTTGTTGTCTGGATTAGGTTTGCTCTTGCTGTCATTGATTTCATGGGATGCGTCAAAATATTACTATTATTCTCATGTCGTGGTTTTGATAAACGAATTCTTTACAAACTTCTTGAACGAAAAGTCAGATGATGGACATAATAGTTTGGGAGATGACAAATGAATTCTAAATACCAACAGGAAGCCGCAATACCTATTAACGCTTTTTCATATATGAAGAAGACTATTAATAAATACTGAAATCCTAGAATTTTTTGAGCTAACTTTCCTTATTACACTGCTCGGTGGAGGATGCCAATGTTTTAACCCTCAAGATGACTTGATGTCTCAATTTCTAATAACTGTGGGTAATTCCCAACTACAGTACCTCCAACGACAACTCCTGAAAAAATACAAGCTCACGTAATCAGGGCACCATCTGAAGGGGTTATCCCAATCTGGCTCGAACAAAGTCAGCTAAATAGTTTAATCATATGGTGCTGCAGAGGTCCTACTTGGTATCGAGGGAACCTTTGTACCGGCTCGAAGGCGACAGCAAAGGAAATATCACGTACTCTACTGATATAGTTTCAAAATTGGCCTCTGTGACATGTCTCCAACCAATGTCCTCTGACCCATCCGCTGCTTCGCGTCTTTCTGCAGGACTTCCCCTATAACGGCTCGAAGTGACTGCCAAAGGATATCTACGTAATTCTCATCGCAGCGTCTATTAGCAGTGGCAAGAAACACGGAATAGCCCAGACCACGGCTGTGAACCTCTGTACTCTACTGTTGGACTTACTCATAACTGCCTTTTCTGTGCCGCCTTCGAGCCATAATAGTGGACACTTCTGACGGTCGTCCTGATTCTGACCCTTTGCTGCTGGTTAACACGCTTTTGTACAATTGCAAAAACGCCCCTAATAGCCGGGGTGCCACTCCTCAGCCGCTCTTGCTTCGGACTCTACCTAAAGGCTGTTAGTCGCCGGACACAGTCATCAGCTGCCCCGAGTTGTGTTCCTCAGATTAGCTTGCTTGCGTCTGGCCGCCTACCATCCGTAACAGTGTGCGAGACGCATACCCTGTAGATAAGCGCCTTAACCTCAATCGAGTGGCTTACGTATCTCACATACTGGCCTTCGACCAGTTGGAATCGAGCAGAGTGCCGTGAGCAAACATCTGCGGTGAGTCAATGGACTGCATTCTGACTCCCCTCCTCATATAATACAAAGGTAAAGGGTTTATATACCCCCCTTCGACCTGCACAAAATCGGCTCCAAAGGGTGTTCACCATGGTCAACGAAATGACACAATTGGCAGGAATACGACTAAATTGGCGTTCTGAAAAATCTTAAAGGGCAGGAATGAGACTTCTGAGCCCTCTACCTGCGGTTTCTTGCGCGCGGTCGGAGTTGGTTCGTCGATATTCAGCATTTCGGACATACACTCGAAAGGCTCGAAGTGGAACACAAGAATGCATTAGCCGTCTTGACTTTCTACGGTTGTTCTATTGCCTGCCCCGCTTCGTGCCGGTACTCTGGACTCTCTCTGAATGAAACAGATTATTTTCCGTTTTGTATGAATAATTTTTATATATTATATAATTTTTTGATATTTTGATTTAAAGTTGTGTCTACACTATTATCTCCTAAGATAACCTCCTTCACTCCCTTCATGTTTTCGACAGAAATATCTATAAGGAACTCTGTCAGGAGGGATTTCAATAGTATCTTTTTCCCACTTCTCCGTCATAGTTTTTGTTCTATCTATACAATTTCCTCTTATGTCTTTGACTTCCAGTTGATGTTCTCCTCCATCTAAATTGTCTACAAAAATCCTATGAGTCTTTCCTGGGCGTGAATAAACCACCAAGTCGGGGTTTTTCTTCCCCGCTATTTCATTAGGATATTCACCAATAATCTTTCTTCCGAAAAAATGCAACTCTGTCATCTCATTATAGATATCATCAAGGTATAAAATCTCCGCCCACTCGACATTATCAAAATATTTTTTTACAAGGTAAGCCGAAAAAATTAGAATAGTAGGTATGATTCCAATTTGGAATTTTATGAGAAAACCGCTGTAAACCGATAATGCGCTTCCTATAGCAAGAATTAAAAATACAAATCCCAGTGTAGAGATTATTAAACCAAATGTGAAAGATATACGAATCTTACTTGCTTTCGAATTAACATACATGTAGTTTTTATTGTAGGATTTCATAATAATACGATGATAATCTTGTCCATCGATGTCTGGTGGAATTGGTAAGAAATCACGATAATCAATTGCTGATAAGTTTGTAGCTCGTAAAGATAGTAAAAGAAAGGAAACTGCAAAAAGTAATAATAATATAGATGTTAATGTATAGTACGATTTGATTCCTTTAACACCATCTACTTGATATATATTTCCTTCTTTAAAAGCAAAAGTTAGCAATGATAGGGATAGGGTAGAAACCGCTACAATTATTTCTATCAGCTTTATTCCCTGTTCATGAGTGTTTTGTATATCTTGCTTCCTAGATTGTATGTCCTCTTTTATTGACTCCAATAAGAACTCCTGAACAGCATTACTGTCGTTCTTTTCTCCATCTAGTGGCCCTTTCTTCTTCATAATATTGGTGGTTGACCTCATCTAATTTCTTTACCGTTTTTTTATATATCTTGTAGGAGATATACAAATAAATTAATAATAGTCCAAATTCAAGGAATCTTTTGGAGTACGACACTAGCCCTGGTCCTTTACGCTTTCTCTTTTTTCTTCCCCCTTCTGGCCCTGGCCCTGGTCCTGGTGCTGGCACAGGCCCTGGTTCTGGTCCTCCTCGTCTTCTCTTTCTCCTTCCTAATAGCCAGTCTAACAAACCCATTTCTCTATGGAGGAGATATACTCATCTGGCTAAAAGCATTTTGGCCAGACATGTTTGACCGCAGATAAAAATATTGTGTGCTTTCGATATTATGTTAAAAAAGTCAAGCCAAATAATTTTACTACTAATTGAATGGTGTTATGGATGGAGTTGGGCTTTGTGACAACAAATTGAATACTAGTTGAATAATCTCGTGTTTAATGACGCTTACATTTGTCATAGTAACTAATTTATGGAAGATGAGAAGAATAGACAACAAATCAATAAAGTTGTGCCGGGAAAAGCCCGAAGGGCCAACTAGACCTACAGACCAATTATTTTCATTATTAGCACTGACACCAGCTCTGATATAGAAGGAGTGGGGGAGTGCTATGGTTGCTCTGCTTAATCTAACACTGGTGTTTCCTCTCGGTGGGTGTCTTTTAGTGTTCTTTCTTCCCTCTTGTAGTAGACACTACACACCAAAACCACCAGTCTGCGATGGGGTGAATGGTCAAGGTACGGTAACCGGTATATAAAAGAAGAATATTGCCTCTCACGATTGCCAGACCAATTTCGGCGTCTCGTCGATGGTTGCCTGTCGGATAGTCAGTAGGCGGTATCAGCAGTCGATGAGAGGAGAGAAAAGCCACTATCTGAGGGCAAGCTGAAGATAGCTCTGCCGTCTCTTCCCGCCAGCCTGCTGGTCAATCAATATAGAGTCAGATATTAGGGCATACCCTACGACGGCGTTCTTTCCAATTTTATTCGGCTATAGGCCGTTAAAGCAGGTTTTATAAAGAATGGTTCCGTTTAACCTGTTACCACGTGTGAAAAGAAGGCCGGAAAGCTGACTGAAAGCGCCGTAGGCGCACGCTCGGTTGGTGTAGTCCGGCCAATCATCTTGGCCTTTCGAGCCGAGGACAGGGGTTCAAATCCCCTACCGAGCATTTTTCCAACGACGCGACGACGAAGAGGACAGCCGCTGGTTCGAAGGAGAGCGATTGCAGCGGAGAACTTCACCTCGTCACCGGCGGCGAGGGTGGAGACGATACCGAGAGAAGAGACTATCGTGACACTATCGTCTCGTTCGGTAAAATAGCTACAAATACATAACTCCGTCAATTTCGTACCGAGTGACGATGACCGACGAGGAGATTTTGGGGACGACGAAAATCGCTCAGCGGTGGCGTATCAGCCTCATCAAAGCTGTTCGTGAAGCGCTCACCGAACGGGGTGTCGAACTAGAGGAAGGAGACGTCGTCGTATTCAAAGAATGCGACGGCGAGATAATCGTCGAACCCGGCAAGTAGACGAACACCACTCCGTCCGGTTTTTTCAACCAATATATCAGTCTTACGCCATAACAATTTAGCAGTTAGAAATTTAAATTCGCCACGAAGACGACCGAATACGGCGTTGAGATTTTCAAAAGAACAAGATTATGAGTTGACACCTTTATTATTCTGGAACGCTTTAATACGATATTGTCTGACGATAGGTTCGCCGTGAAAGGGTGAGGAATTATCGACAGAATATCATAGATATGACGAATGTAACAGATTCTCCCTCCGGCCCTGAAATCGCCTCCTTTTCTCCGGCGCTATCGGAACTCGCGATTCGGCCGAGTGCGTCGACCGATTGACGACCGGTGACCCGAAGGACGAAAACGTACTCGTCGTCACCAACGAGCAGTCGTCCACGGAGTTGATAGAACACTGGCACTCTTTGATAGGTGAAAAACCAGCCGAGTTCGGCATCATCACCGTCGAAACCGACCCCGAAACGCGACAGGAGACTCGGGGAATGCACTCGGTGAGCGACCATAACGTCGTAGCGCTCTCCCGGCCGAATAGTCTCGGTCGACTCGAAACGGCCATCTACCTCTTTTTGGACGAGTGGTCCACGGACGACCGGACGACGATATTCTGCTTCGATTCGGTGACGACGTTACTCCACCACGTCGACAGTACCGTCGTCTTCCGATTTCTCCGCTCGCTCACCAGTTACCTCCGGTCGCTCGGCGTGGTCGCTCACTTCCACCTCGACGAAGCGGCACACGACGAGGACACTATCGCCATGCTTCGGTCGGTGTTCGAGACCAGCGTCGGCGGGTCGAAACGAGCCGACCCCCGTCTCTCGGCGGATGTCCTTTCGACGCTCATCGACTCTCGGCGACGGCGGTTCGTCTGCCGGTATCTCGCCCAGATTTCGGCCACCGCAGACGTAAACTCCGTCGCAGACAAAATCGCCGAGTGGGAGTCGAACGGTGTACCGAGTGAAGACGTCAGAGAGCGCGTTCGAATCACGCTTCACCACGTTCATCTGCCGAAACTGGTCGAAGCAGGTGTCGTCGAACTCGATGGCGACACCATCTCGACCTCGCTGAGTGAAGACGAGTTAGAGCGGTACGTCAGACTCGCAGGGGCAGACGAGACCCCGCCCGAGGCGGAACTCCGCCTCTCGAACGGGGAAAACCTCACGACGACTGGAGCGTCGATAGACGACGCGAAGGAAGCCTACTGGACGGTGTACGGCACTGCGCGGGACTCGGTCGTCGTGACGGTGGCACGAGCGATAAGCGCGGTGACCGACGTTCCACCGGCCGAACTACGACCACCCCTCTCCGACGTCGTCAACGTGGACGCGCTCCAGCGACTCGCCGAGCGCGAAGAAATCTCGGTTTACACGCGTTTTCAGTACGGCGCGTACGAGGTCGTCGTGGACGGTGGTGAAATCAAAGTGTACGAGTACGAGACGGAGTAATCAGGCTTCCCTCAGGCCAGCCACTCGTCCGGTTTCGTGTTGTAATCGACTTCCGTCGCGGCGATGTCCTCGACTTCGCTCCACGGCAGGTCCTCCATCTCGAACTCCTCACCGTCGTAGCGCAGGAGTTTGCCTTTCTCCTCGGGTTCCGGTTCGCGGTCACGGCGGCGAGCGATTTCGGCGTCTCGCTCGTCTAGCTCTTTCACGATAGTCATCAGGTTCACCGGACGACCCCAGAGGTCGTAGATGCGCTCTAACGTCCGCGTCGCCTGTGGGATGTCGAGCATGACGCCGTTGTAGTGGTGACCGAGCAGGAGTTCGTTGCGATTCTCGTAGTTTCCGTCGTACACGGCGATCGTCGGCTTGCCGAAGTTCGTAAACTGGAGCATCAGCTTCTTCTTTACGTCCTCGTACTCCGTGCTCGACACACGATAATCGCCCGTCGTCTGGCTGAACTCGTAGGTGAAGTAGTTGTTGTCGGTGACGAACTCCTTGGTCAGGAACCCGTCCAGAAACGTCACGTCGTTGTGGCTCGCCCGAACGTCGTACATCCGGTCCCAGCCGGTCGTGTACTCGACGTCTGCGAGAGCCTCCTCGACGCTCTCGTACCGCTCGTCGTCCATCATGTACCGAGAGTACTGCTCCAGGTCGGACTGTGGGATGGCTTCGAGGAATCCTCGGCTCTGGAGTTTACACAGCGAGAAGTGCCGCTCCGCCAACCCCTCGTACGAGAGCACTTTCCAGGGGTATCGGTCCACGTCTATTTCGCCCGCTTTCGCCCGCTCTAGACCGTCCTCGTCTATCTTCGCCGAGTCGACCGATTCGAGGTCGGAGAGCGTCTCCGAACTCACCGCGGCGAGTGCCGGGTCGGGGTCGAGCAGTTCCATCACGTGGTCGAAGTCGACGACATCGTGGAAGTTCCGCCACGTGATGCCTTTCACTCGCAGGAGTCGTCGAGCGACCTCACGGCGGTTTTCGGTGTTCTCGATATACTCCCACAACTGTTTGCCGAGTTTGTATGGGTTCAGGCCGGGTGAGCCAAGCACCCGTGCCTGGTGGTCTGCGTATTCGATGAACTCGTCCGTACCCGCGAACGACTCCTCGCCCATCATCATCGACTCCCAGTACGCCGCCCAGCCTTCGTTCATCACCTTCGTCGTCTTCTGGGCTGCGAAGTAGTACGACTCGGTCCGCAACATCTCGAGGACCTCCTTTTGCCACTCTTCCATCTCGACGGCTTTGCCCTCCTCCGGGTCGTAGGCTCGCCCGTGTTCGAGGAGGTACGCGAGCAAGTCTTTTTCGGGGTCCTCGAGTTTTCCGGCCTGCTTTTCGCGCTGGGCTTCGAGCCACTCTTCGTCGAACACTTCGTCGCGCACCTCGTCGCTGAGATTCATCTCCGAGAGCTTTTCGGAGAGTTCATCGGTCTCTCGCGATTCGTCTCGCTCCTGGTGTTGTCGTTTGAACGCCTGATGCTGGTCGATATTGTCCTGGAGACAGAGCACGTTGTCTATCCACTTCTCGACCTCCTCACGGTCTATTTCCGGGTCGGCCATGAGCGACCGAATTCGAGTCGCGTGGCGTTCGAGCAGCGCTGCCGCGTCGAGTTCGTCCGCGAACATCCGATACCAGCGATTGTTGGCGAAGAAGTCGGAGTGGGCTTCGACGTGCGTGATGACGGCCTTCTGGTCGGCGATGCTGTTCGACTCCTGTAAGAACGCGTGGGCGGGGTCGTCGTTGATGACGATTTCGAACGCTTTGCCGCCACGGTACTGACCTTGCTTTTGCTGGCGGTCGTACTTCATCCCCCATCGCCAGTGTGGGTACCGCTCCTGGAACCCGTCGTAGGCGATGAGTTCGTTCATCTCGTCGTAGTCTACGATCCAGTACTTGACGGGATACGGGTCGAGCCCGAGTTTCTGTGCGAGTTTTCGCGCCTCCACCACCGGCTCTTTGACCCGTTCGGCTTCGCGTTGGGTTTCGATACGTTCGTTCATGACTCCTCCGTGCTCAAAATCTCGTAAATCGCCGTTGTCACGTCCTCCGGCCCGTTGACGTAGCTCACTGCGATGTTCCCCGCTTCGGTGAAGTGTTTCTCCACCTCTTCGGCGTGCGTGGCGTTGATGGCCTTGCCCTCGGGTTGGGTCTCGACGTACGCGTGGAGGTTCGCCGGAATCTCCTCCATCAGCGGGATGACGTTCTCTTCGGTGTCGTTTCGGCTGTTTTCGCTGTCGCCAGCCGCGAACACGTAGCGGTTCCAGTCTGTCCACGGGTACTCCTCTTCCAAGATGTGCCGGGCGAGTTCGTAGGCCGAGGATATCTTCGTTCCGCCACCCGACCGAATCCCGAAGAACTCGTCGCGTTCGACTCGCCACGCCTCCGCGTCGTGGGCGATGTAGACGAACTCGGCGTTGTCGTACTTGCCCGTGAGATACCAGTCGAGGGGCGTGAAGGTGCGTTCGACCAGTTCGCGTTTCTTCTCGCGCATCGACCCGGAGACGTCGCGGATGTTGACAACGACGACGTTCTTCTCGCGTTCCTCGATTATTTCGGGGTAGCGATAGCGTTCGTCCTCCCGGCGGAAGGGGACGTGCCGGATGCCCTCCTCTCGAATCTTCTGGGCCGTGCTCGTGGGCGTCACCTCTCGTTCCATCTCCTCGATGCTCTGCCACTTCGTGCGCTCGTCCGCCGACAGCGCGTCGTAGTTCTCCTCGACCCAGTGTTTCGAGACGGTGAAGCTGTTCTCGCGTGCCCACCGGAACACCTCGTCCGGCCCCCAGCCTTCGACGCCCATCGCCTCGCGGATAAAATCGGGGTCGAAGTCCATCGCCAGTTTGCGCTTTAGCCCCTCTTTGAACATGCGCTCGAAGTCGAGGGTGCTGTCCGGACCGGTCTTGGTCACGTCGGTGAAATCGCCCTCTATCTCCTCGATGACCTCCTTTCCCTTCGGTTCGAGGTCGAGTCCGAGTTCGTCATCCAACTCCTCGGCGAACTCCTCGGGGTCCATCTCGTAGTAATCGTGCTCGCCCGACTCGTCGCCGGGGTCGCCCTCCTCGCCGTCGTCGCCCGGTTGTGGCTGTGGCTGACCGACCGGGTCGCCGACGTCCGGGTTCCCTTGCCCGACGCCACCCTTGTCGCGCCGGTCGTACTGGAACTCCGGGAGGTCGACTATCTTGATGGGGATGTGAATCTCGTCGGGGAGACTCTGCCCGAGGTCACCGTACTGGATGAACTCCGCGAGGTCTTCCCGGCGTTCTTCGCCCACTTCGCGGTAGCGTTCGAGGTCGTCTCTCAGTCCCATTTGTAGCTCACCTGATTCATGACGTGTTGGCTGGTCAGCTCGGCCGACGCGGGCGAGTACCCGAACAGCTCCTGTAAGTTCCGTATCGTCTTCTCCTTGACTTCGGCCGTCTCGGTGTTCGTCGGTGGGTTCTCCCACTGGCTGGGTTCGAAGTCTTCGTACACCCGGCGCACGTCGTCCCAGTCGTTGTTCGCCAGCACGGTCTTGATGACAGGGACCTCCTTCGGTTCGATGTCGCCGACCTCGAAGGACTCGTCCCGACTCTCCCACGCGTGGCGGTTCAGCGCGGTGATGACCTTGTTCCGGCGGAACTCCGCCACCGCCGGACTGGGTTCGTGGTTCACCTCGTAGGCGTCCGGGCCGAATCGACCGAGCTGTTCGGTCTCGAACACCTTCATCTTCAACGCGTCGGGTTCGATACGCTCGCCACGGTCGTTCTCGACCACCTCGCCGGTCGCCCACGCGTAGACGTGCTCGATGTACTCTTCGACCGTCTCTTCGTCGACCCTGCGGTCGCGCATGATGGCGTCTAGCACGTCGCTTTCCTGTCGTTGGAAGACGTAGTTTTTCACGGGCACGAGGCGGTTTTCGAACTCCGTGCGCTCGGCCGCCGAGAACACGGGTGCGTCTCCGATGCCGTCGGCCATCGCGTTCAGCACGTCGCGGGGCATGATGACCTGCTCGACGGAGTACTCGGGGTGGTGGCGGTCACGAACGTCGTTCAACAGGTCGGCGAGGACGTCGCGGGTGTAGGTGACCGGAATCCCGCCCGTCCCGTCCGCCGCGTCGTCGTCGAAGTCGAAGTCGTCCTTCTCGATTCGGTCGTCGCCGTCCAGCAGGTACCCCTGGTCGAAGAGGATGGCTTTGTCGACGAGGTCGTGTCCAGACGGGAGGTCGCTCCCGTCGAGGCGGGAGACGACGCTGTAGAGTGCCGCCGCCTCGATGGCATGTGGCGCGATTTCGCGCTCCTGGACGGCGGTACCCTCACGGACGCTGACCGAGATGGGCTCACGGATACGGGCTTCGAGTTCGTCGTACACGTCCGCCTGCCAGACTGCCGTCTCGTTGGTGAGTTCGCGCCGGATGAGTTCGGCTTCCAGACTGAGGTTCGTCAGGTAACCGAACTCGCGACGGTCGAGTCGGCGTTTCAGCGCCCGAAGCGGGTCGGCCCCGCCCGCGTCGGAGTGCTGGTTCAACTGCGCTTCGAGGTCGGGGTTCGAGATGATGAGCAGTTGGGTGTCGATGTCCATCTGGATACCTTTGTCCAGTTTCACCGACTTCTCGTCGGGGACGTTGAGCAACTTCTGGAGGAGGTCTGCGTGCTGGGCGGCGTCCTCCACGATGGTGAGCAGGCCGTTGCCCTGCGAGAGCACGCCGTCGTAGCTGAACGCCTGGGGGTTCTTGCGGCCGCGGGAGTCGAGTTCCTGTAACATCCCCTGCATCCAACTGCCGACGAGTCGTTGTTTCGGACGACCGCTGTCCTCGGAGTGGAGGACGCCGATGCCATCACCGATGTCGACGACGTAGTTTTTCACCCGAAGGTGGGCCGGGTCCGTGATGGCCGAGAACAGTTCCTCCTCGCCGTTACGGCGGTACTGTTCTTCGAGATACTCGTAGGCCTCTCGGCTGAACGGGTCGAGTTTGCCGTCGACCTGGATGTCGATGTGGTCGTCGAGTCGGGCGTTCAGTTCCTCCAAGAGTTGTTCGCGCACCTTCGGCGGAAACACGAGCAGTGGGTGTGACTGAACAGGACTGGCGTACCAGTTGTCCTCGCTCGACGCCATCGAGTCGTCACCGTAGGTGAGACCGGACGGTTCGGTGGCGGTGGCGATGTTCCACTCGATGGTGTACCGTCGCCCCTCCGGGGTCTTCGAATATTCGCGTAGCCCGTTGACCAGACATCGCTTCAGTTCGGATTTTCCGGTCGCGGTCGGGCCGGCGAACCAGATTATCTTCTCCTCTTTCCCTCGGCGTGCCGCGATAGACCGCAGGTCGTCGACGAAGGCGTTCAACACCTCCGTGTTGCCGAGGATGGCGTGTTCGCCGTCGTTGTGCGGGTCGTCGAAGAACCGATACCGCTCTTTTTCCTCCCCCTCTTCGACGACGGTTCGGGTGCCCATCGACTCGATGGCTTCCAGGAGGTACTTGCTCGCGTGCGAGGCGATGGTCGGGTTCTCGAACGCCGCGTCCACGTACTCGGTGAGACGCATCGGTTCTTCGTAGGTCTCTCGGAGTTCGTGGTCGGCGTCGGCGATGTAGTCGATGCCTTCTGACACTGGTCACTCCTCCATTTCGGCGCGGGCGACCTCTGCTCCGGCGAACTCGAGCACCTCCTTCGCGCCGTCGCGCGAGTAGCCCTGTTCCATCAGTGCGTCTATCCAGGCGTTCTGTTCGTCGTTGTCCATCTCGTTGGCCGACACCAGCGCCGAGAAGTTGATGTTGTGTTTCTTGTCTTCCCAGAGTTTGCGCTCCAGCGCGCGGCGCAGGCGGTCGTTGTCCTGCGGGTTGAACGGCGACCCTTCGCGGGCGCGCCGCGACACCCAGTTCGACACTTCCTGTCGGAAGTCGTCCTTGCGGTCGCGGGGGACTTCGAGTTTCTCTTCGACGGCGCGGAGGAAACTCTCGTCGGGTTCCTGTTCGCGGCCCGTCAACTCGTCTTCGACCGTGGCGTCATCGATGTACGCCATCACGTGGTCCATGTACTTCTCGCCCTGTCGCTGGATCTCGTCGATGTCGTACGCCAGTGCGTGTCGCACGTCCTCGATGGCTCGTTCGCGGTACTCGCCGCGAACCGCTTCGAGGTATCGGTAGTAGGTCTCGAAGTTCTCTTCGGGGATGGAACCGTGATTCTCGAGGTTCTCCTCGAAGTGGTTGAACACCGAGAGCGGGCTGAGGAAGCCGCGACTTCGGTGGGTGGAGTTCATGATCGCCTCGGCGATTTCGTCGCCGATGAACCGCGCCGAGACGCCTTCCATCCCCTCACCGATGTCAGCTTTGTCTTCTCCCTCCTCACGGAGTTTCTTCACGTCGATGTCGTCGCTGTCTTCGGTCTCCCCGTTGTAGGCTTTCGCCTTCTGGAGGAGTTCGACCGTCTCGGTGTCGGGTTCTTCGATGCGCGTCAGCACGCCGAACAACCCGGCCATCTCCAGGGTGTGGGGTTCGATGTGCACGTCAGGCACGTCGGCGTTCCGGAGCATCTTCCGGTAGATGTCGGCCTCCGACTCGTACTCCAGGACGTACGGGAAGTCGATTCGCTTGGTGCGGTCGTTGAACGCCTCCATCTTCTCGTCGCCCTTCTTGTCCCGGTACTCGGGCATGTTCGTCCGGCCGACGATGACCTGGTCGATATCGATACGGGGGTTGTTCTTCGGCTTGATGGTCTGTTCCTGGGTGGCGTGCAGGAAGTCGTAGAGGAACTCCCGCTGGAGTTTGAGCAGTTCCTCACCGCTGAAGATGCCGCGGTTGGCGTTACAGAACGCCCCGGAGTAATCGAACGCTCTCGGGTCGCTCTCGCCGTAGATGGCGATCTTCGAGTAGTTGACGTCGCCCGTGAGTTCGGTCTCGTCTTGATTTTTCTTGTCTTTCGGCTCGAACGTCTCGACCGCCTGTCGTTTGTTCTCGTTGGCGACGAGGCGAACGATTTCGACGTGGTTTTCGAGCACCTGCTGGATGTCGTCGTCGTAGTACGCCAACAGAGCGTCCATGTAGAACTCGCTCGCCGGGTCGAGCGCCTGTTCGTTCTTGATGGTGTACGGGGCGTCGAGTCGTTCGTTGATGTCGTCGATGACCGTCTGGCGCTGTTCGAGCGGGAGCAAAACCAGCGGGTCCTGGTTCATCGGCGACCGAACCACGTCGTCGGCCGGGTCCTGGTCTTTGATGACGTCGCCGAGGTTCGTCCATCGGAAGGTGTACATCCGGCCGTCGTCACGGAGGGTGTAGTCTTCGAAGTATTTGCGAACCTGTCTGTCGAAATCGGATTTCCCCGACCCGACAGGACCGAGCAGGAGTTTGATACGCTTTTCGGGCCCGAGTCCGCGCGCGCCGCTTTTCACCTTGTTGACGAACTCGTGCATCGCGCGGTGAATCTCACGTCCGTAGAACGTGTTCTCTCCGTCGTGCAGAGGGTCTTCGGACGCGAGGCGGTACTCGACGACGCCGGAGTCCTCGTCGTACTCCGTGCCGTAGTAATCGAACATATCGGCGACGCGCTGGTGTGCGTTCCGTGCTACTTTCGGATCGTCGTACACCTCTTGGAGATACCACTCGAACGATTTCGTTTCACGGAGGTCTTCAGGCATCGATTCCTGGTAGCTTTGACTGAGGTCTTCCAGCGTTTCAATGTCACCTTTCATTGTATCACGTATTGTTTGGGACTGCGGAGTGGACCGTGCGAGAGAGAAACCAACCGGGCGGTCCAATGCCGGCGGGAATACGGACTAGCGACACACCGACAAAGGTGTGTCGGTCGGGACACCGGGATAGCTCTCGCGGGGGGCTGTCCGGGCGACGGCGTGCGCGCCCGCCTGAAATGCTGCGTCTGTAGCGGGTTCATGTGCGTGCCATCCACGTTCATCGGTCGCCGACGAGGGCGGCTCGTTCCGACGGGATTCAGTCACGACCGAGTGTGGTTTGAGACCGTGTACCGTGTGGGCAACCACCACCCGATACTATTTAATAGAAGGGATACGGAGGTATATAACTGTTGCCCAACCACAAGACTGTTGTGATTTAGTTTAATAAACCACTTCATACGAATATACCGCTTAAAACGGCTGGAATCCTCGTATCGGGGCAATCAGCAAACCTTCGACAGCCCACGCTTTATATACGCTCGGTCGCTCCGGACTGACAACTCTTACCCCCATGCATCGTCACAGTTCGGGTATGGACGAGTCCGAACTTCCGGAGTCGTGGACGGTCTGGAACGCCGAACCCGGCGGCCGGGTCATCCTCGCGTACCGTCTGGACGTGTTCGACACGAAGCAGTTCCCACCCGAGTGTCTGCCCACCATCTATCTCACGCAGGGGACGCCGAACCGCCCGCCACAGGAGCGGCGTGCGACCGACGCGTGGTATCTCGAGTTCTACCTGGAACCAGACGTGACCTTGCCGAAGACGCCACGATTCTCGACGCGGGACGACGCACTCGACGCCGCCGTCGAACTCGCCACGGAGTTCGCGCGGGGAGAGATAGATTACCGAGCGTGCTACCAGATTCCTCGCGAGGCCTATCTCGACCGACTGGACGAGTTGACGGGGCGAGAGGCTTAACAGACCCCCCGCCCTACGCCCGAGCATGTCTACTATCACGCTCATCGGCACTCGCCTCGCCGAAGCCGGACAGGAGTTCGTCTACCACGGTGAGGCGAGCGCCTGTGAAGGCTGTCCCTATCGAAACCAGTGTCTCAATCTCTCCGAGGGAGTCAAATACCGCGTCACGGACGTTCGAGAGGGCGCACAGACGCTCCCCTGTGGCGTCCACGACGACGGGGTCACCGCCGTCGAAGTCGAGCCGACGAGTGTTCGTGCCAACGTCTCCGCGAAGAACGCCTACGCCGGAAGCAACGCGAAACTCGAAGGGCCGTGCCCCCACGTCGATTGCCCGAGCCACGAGTTCTGCGAACCCACCGGAGCGGAGTTCGGACGAGAGTATCGAATCTCGAACATCGTCGGCGACCCACCCCACGACTACTGTCTACTCGACCGCGAGTTGACGTTGGTCGAGTTCGCGCCCGAAAAGGAGTAGTCAATTCCCCAACACGCCGAGCTCTTCTGCGGTGTAGCCGAAGATGTCCTTGTAGCCGTAGGCGGACATCAACACCGGGACGAACGATTCCGCTGCGACCAGTTCCTCGCCGTCCGCGCTGGCGAACGCCTCGCCCACCTCGACGTGTCGGAAGTTCTCGACCAGCACCTCGTACTCGGTGCCGCCGTTCTTTCGCACGGGTTGGTCCAACCGGTAGACCGTCACCTCCTCACGGTGGCCCGCCTCCACCGAGTTGTCACCCTCCGGAAGCGGAAGGACGCCGGTTCCGGCGAGGAACCCGCGGATGAGGTGGTAGCCGTTCTCCGCCGCCTCGTCGGTTCCCTGCAGTCCGCACTCGACTTCGAGGGTGTGGGGGTGGGAGATGAGTTTTCCCCTCGTGAATCGGTCGGTTTCGACCAGTTCCGAGATGGGGAGATACGGACAGATAGAGCGCGCGACGGCGTTCACCTTGTCCACGAGCGCGAAGGGTCGGGCGTACGACTGCGTGGAGTGTAAAGAGAGCACGGTGCAGTCGCGGAGTTCTCCGAGCAGTTCGTGAGCCAACCGGCGCTCGTAGGTCTCGGCGTCCGGGTCGCCCGGAAACACGCGATTCAGGTCCTCGTTCACGTACCGAACCCCGAGTTCGAGCGCGCGTTCGTTCACGACCACGAACTTCACTGGACGCTCTACGTCCGGGTCTTCGGCCAGCAGTCGGTCCATGGCACGGGGACCACACGGTTCGTCGCCGTGAATCCCTCCGACGACGGCGACTTCCGGCGTCCCCTCACCTAGCTGCTCGATGCGCATTTAATGGAAGTAGCCGACGGAGCCTGAAAGCACTTTACACTCGTGCTCATCCAAGGCGGGTGTGCCGAAGATTTCTCTGTCGAGAGGTCGCAACGAGTTCGGGGGAGCGACCATCTTCGTGTCGCAGATCTGTACCGTCAATCGACGCCATATATATTCATATCCCATCGATAGGAAAATATATTGTATTGGCGAGAATAGAGGTATAAACATTGATGAAAGACCGGCCTGAAGAGACGGTATGACTGGACGAGAATCGAACAGGGATGAGTCGCTATCGGAGGTCGTCTCCGATAGCGACTCTCCACCGGAGTCCAGGCGAAGTGCCGGAGATTCGAGAGGGAGTACTGGAGCTAGAATACGTATTCACGTCGCTCGCAGATCCACGACGGCGCTATCTGCTCTACACGCTTCGCTCGGGAACGGAATGATCGCTTACGGAGATCGCAACCAAGGTCGCCGCCTGGGAGATGAACGTCCCTGAAGGAGACGTTCTGCAGTACGAAATCGAAAAGACGTACGTGTCGCTATACCACGCCCACGTTCCGAAATTCGCTAGTTGTCCACTCTCTCGATAACTGCATCGGCAAAAGCTGCGCCTCACACGGTAAAGACCGCGAAATGAGACGAAGACTGTCTTGGATGCTGTGATGGGGCGTGAATATGTTG
>NZ_JBPEHH010000079.1:0-18849 GCF_054177595.1 Haladaptatus ordinarius
GAACTTGTCGGAGTTGCTGTTTCGTGACGCCCGCCAACCAGAGAAATCACGCCTCTTACTCAGCGAACGAGTGGCTGAAGCCTTCATGAGGCGATCCAGTGCTTAACCGAACACCAATGCTCCCGACTCCTTTGATTCGTCTCCCTCTGCCGCCTAGGAGATGAACTCCTTGATAATCCGACCTTCAGCCCGATGCAGAACGCCACTAGCCGCCGATTGATTGACCCCGAACGTTTCTGCAAGTTCGACGAGCGTACAGCCACGAGGACTGTCGTAGTAGCCGCGTTCAACCGCTTCAGAAATGAATTCCCGTTGGCGCTCGGTGAGGAGTCCGCTCGCATCGTATGATTGAGTGACCGACACGATCTCATAGGGGATGCCAGCCGCCGCTAACTCGGTAGTGAACTCCGACAACTGCTCCTGTGAACCGATTAGCTCGCCTGATATCCACCCGTCTCGGATGGTGAGAGGAAGTCGTGGGAGGTTCCCCCTCGCACGCCCCGCCTTATACGACGACGGCATTGGAAACACGCACTGGATCAGAACCATCTCTTCGTCGGAATGGAGTATTTCGGACGAGCGCACCTCCGGTGCCTCGTCGAACCGGCGAACGATGGCGTCCCTGTCTGATGTCGTTACTTTGACCAATTCGAGTACGTCATCGTCAATGGGATGGGTCGCCAGGATCTTGAACTCGGCATCCGAGAAATCGGTCGAGACACCAGCCAGCCAATTGTCGTCGTCTGCCCCAATCTTGACTTTGAGGTGTACACGAGCCATACCACGCTAGAGTTGGCTGACGAGTGGCTTAACAGACTCGCGGATGACTTATAAAGGTGAATCTATTCACGCGTGAATCCGTGGTCTCGCCCAGCTTAGTAGCGAACATCTATGAGCACAATTGAAACGGCCATCCCCGTCGTGCAAGGACTACTTGGACTCATCATGGTGGGTGCGGGCAGCGCGAAGTTAATCGGCGTTGACATCGCGAAAAAGGATTTCGAGCGGTACGGCTATCCACAGTGGTTTTTCGTCGTGACCGGCGGTATCGAGGTTGTCGGCGGGCTCGGGTTGCTCGTCGGTCTCGTGTTTGCGCCGATTCTCGCTGTTCTCGGCGGATTGTTAATCATCGCCACGATGATCGGGGCCATCCTGACACATCTCTTCCGGGTTGACGATCCACTCTGGCGATCAGTCGGGCCAGCGATCTATCTCATCGCCGGACTCTTTGTCACGAGTTTTCTGCTGCTCTCGTCCTCGCCATAACTCAATTGTTGAGAACTGGAGTTTCGGAAATCCGAATCGGAAACCGATGGAAGAGGGCGAATCCCAATACCAATATCAGGTAGCTTGGCCCGTGATTGGCTGCGATAGATTCGTACACAACGCTGTCGGCGTAGGGGGGGAAATCGAACCATCGACAGTTCCTTCAGACTGTCCATGGGAGTGGTGTGATACTCACCACAAGCCCATCTCAGTTCATGCGACATCATCTTGCCCTCCTCGAGATTTTACGAACGAAATATACGATTCACCCGACCAAATTTCCGGGATGTCTCGAGTTTCCAGAGTGCTCTTATTGATGTTGTCGATTGGTCGAAAGTAGGAGTAGGCAGAGTGTGTTCTTTCTCCACTGTGACGACTAGCACGACCGACACTCACTCCAACTACCATCGATATTTCCGGTATTGGAATATTCGGAAGCGACCCAGGCTTGCCTATCTGATACCCGGTAAATATGTTATCCGTGATGATGAACCAAACATCACCAGAACTTCCCTCACTTGAGCCTGGAATCACACTGCTCGAAACCGACGAGCGCATGACTGGCTCGCTCCAGTCACTCGTGCTCGATCAACTGCTCCTTGAGCAGGGCTCAGCCATTTGGATCGACGCCCACGGGCACGGAACAACACACCCGCTGACGCGAATTACTCCCTCAATGCGAGTCCTTGACCGGATTCACATTGCTCGAGCATTTACTCCGTGGCAACACCAGAGTCTCGTTCGAGATCTTGTTGGAGAGATTACGGACGAAACCACGATTGCCGTCTTACCCGCTCTCGACTGGTTTTACCGATCGGAGGATCTGCCGCGTGGCGACGATGAGCGTATGCTCTCGACTGCGGCTGAGCGGATCGAATCACTTGCCAAGCGATTCGAAATTCCGGTGCTGCTGACGTTGCAGGCGGACGATACGCTGACAGCACCGATTCACGAGATTGCTGATCAGACGATTCAGTGTGAACAGACACAGTTCGGCCCACGGTTTGCAGGCGAGGAGTACGAGACGTTGGTGTACCCGCTTGAGAATGGGCTGGTGCAAACGACCCTCGCGTATTGGAAGCGTATTCTCGCCAATCGACATCCGGCGATGGTTGATACTGACGTTTCTCCGGAGGTGAGCGTGAATGGGGCGTACTAACGCGACATATCGCGATTTACTCCGGGCGATGGAATCTCGGTGGCAAGAATATCGGCGGGCACTCCGACACGCTGATCAGGCTGTGTTCGATCGGCTCTTCGAATATGCTCGCGCTCATGCGGACGCGAGTGGGATTCAGAACCACCAGTTCGTCGAGATACCAGCGCTGGTTTCGATGGTGATCGAACAACAAAAGCAGATTGAGGATCTCGAAGATCGACTCGACCATATCGAGGACGATTTGAACGATCGAGGATGAGGCGATGGTGTACAAAATCGACTACGTCGACGGCGATGTCCTCACCTGGTCGGTAACCGAGACGGGAGTGGAGTGTGAAGTCGATGAATCGTATACACCGACAATTTACGTATCGGTGCATGGTGATGGCAACTTTTCCACGGCACGTGCTGCACTCCGAGACTATCCTTCCGTTGTTCAGGTTGCTATCGTCGAAGAACGTATGAGTTTTCGCCACGATCCGGAGCAAGTACTTCAGGTGGATGTGGTCGACCTCAAGGCGGTCAATTCAGTGGCACGAATGGTGAGCAAGTGGGGCTCTCCTGGTGAGTATCGCTGCTACAACGTCGACTTCTCACGGGAGTTTCGGTATTGTCTCGACGAGGGGATTAACCCGCTGCCAACCCACGAACTCTCACAGATGCAGATCTCTGTCTCGGAGACGGAACTCACGAGTGAGAGAGTTACCGAACTCACAATTGACGATGAGAGGGTGACTGGGAGTGGTGCGGACGTGTTAGCAACGCTGTCGGCTCGTGTTGAGTCGGTTGACCCGGATGTCCTCTTCTTGAATACCAGCAACCTCATTCCCGTCCTGTTCCAGCAGGCCGATCGACTCGACGTCCAGTTTCAGCTTGGACGACGGCCCGGATGGCAGCAATTGGCGGGTGAATCGACCTACGAAAGCTACGGGCAAGTCGGGCACTCCCCGGCACGGTACAACCTCCTTGGTCGGGTGATCATCGACGGTTCGAATACGTTTATGTGGAACCAGACCAACCTCGATGGCTGTCTGTATCTCGTGGAACAGTCGGGCAAGCCACTCCAGGAGTTGGCGTGGTCGTCGATCGGGAATATCTTGACTGGAATTCAGATTCAGGAAGCCCGCGAGCGGGACGTGCTCGTTCCGTGGCGTTCGTGGCGTCACGAGAAATTCAAAACGATGCGCCAACTCCACGATGCCGACCGAGGTGGGTTCACCTTTGCGCCGGACGTCGGGCTGCACGAGGACGTGCACGAACTCGACTTCTCCTCGTTGTATCCGAATATCATCGTCACACGGAACGTGAGTCCAGAGAAGATCCGCTGTGAGTGCCATGCTGGGCGGGAAGATGTACCGGGCATCGGGTATTCGATTTGTGACGAGCGGGGCTATCTTCCGGACGTGCTTGAGCCGTTGATCGAGGATCGGGATGCGATCAAAGCCGAGATTCGAGCGACTGAGGATGAAGAGCGTCGCGACGAGTTGGAAGGCCAATCGAGTGCGATCAAGTGGATTTTGGTCTCGTGTTTCGGCTATCAGGGCTTTTCGAATGCGAAGTTCGGACGGATCGAGTGCCACGAAGCGATCAACGCGTATGCTCGGGAGATTCTGTTGGAGACGAAGGCCGTGCTCGAAGAGAACGGGTGGCGGATTGTGCATGGCATCGTCGATAGCGTGTGGGTGACGCCGATCGAAGACGAGGAACAGACGTCGCTTTCGGAGCTTGTCTCGGAGATTTCCGAGGAGGTAGAGATCCGGCTTGAGCATGAAGCGCACTACGACTGGATATCGTTCGTCCCGTTGCGGGATTCGGATGCTGGTGCGTTGACGAAGTACTTCGGGAAAGTCGCTGGTGAGGACGAGTACAAGTATCGAGGGATCGAGTGTCGCCAGCGAAGTACGCCGTCGTATATCGATGAAGCGCAGAAAGCGTTGATTCGAGCGGTAGATGAGTATCGCGATCCGGAAGTGGTATGTGAGGAATTGCGGTTGTGGGTTGATCGTATAGAGTGTGGGGCGGTTGATCCGAATGAGTTGGTGATCACGAATCGTATTTCGAAAAAGCGGGAGGAGTATACGCAATCGACGCGGAGTGTGGCGGCGCTAGAGCGGGCGGCTGATTTGGGATTGGCGCGTGCGCCTGGGCAGAGTGTCTCGTATGTGGTGGTTGACGATGCGAAGCAGTCGCGAGAGCGGGTGAAGTTAGTGAGTGAGGGACTAAGTGGGTATGATACTGGGTTTTATCGAGAGATATTGGTTCGTGCTGCGGCGAGTGTGTTGTCACCGCTTGGGTGGCGAGAGAAGCGTATTGAGCAATTCCTCTCAAGTCATGACGAGATCAGCCTCAAATCGTTTTTCTAACGATTGCAAGCTGACCGCATCGAGGTCACGCTCCGAGGCACCCGGCCTGCAGAGGCTGTATCTGTCGCATACCTTCTCTTCCATGGAAAATCTCAATCGATTATCGATTTCGACGGTCGTGCTGATTGCAGAACACGAATCAAGCCAGCCACGAGCGTACACAGGAGATGGGTAGGTTGTTCAGTGCACATACAACAGATCTCAGATCCGAACTGAACAGGTGGCCAACCAGTTCTCACCGCCATTCTGTCTGGAATTTATGTTAGTTTGGAGACAATACTTTGTAGGAGTCCGTCGTATGGAGTGCGAGTCGGGTGGGGCAGTGCTGTTGGGCACCGTACGGGAGAACGAGAGACACCAACCATGAGTAACGAGACACACGACACGACGGCTGACGCAGAATCGGATTCTGGACTGATGCGGGTAACCCGCCGCACCGCGCTTCAAGGAGCAGGGCTCGCCGGATTGCTCGCGATGGGCGGCGGCGCCAGCGCCTGCCAAGCCCGGAACGAGATGTCAGCAGATGACGGAACAGATACCAGGGTGGCATCGATCGCAGAAGACGCATATCTCTACGGCCTCCAGCAGGTCATTTTCTACGAGACGCGCTTCAACTACACGCAGAAGGAGGACAGCGACGTTTTCGTGGGTGTCAATCGATTGTACTATCCCAACGAGGGCCGGCCGATAACGGCCGACTTCACGGCTGTCGTCACCCCGAACGCCACCACTCTGTACGGGCAGAGCTTCCTTGACCTGCAGGACGAACCCGTCGTCATCGAGATGCCCGAGGTTACCGACCGCTACTTCTCGCTGCAGTTGATGAACCAGTACGGGATTTTCCCCCTCTACGCCGGGAATCAGTTTAACGGCACTGACGCGCGGTCGTACCTGATCCTGCCGGACGACTACGAGGGCGAGATCCCGGGCGACTTCGCCGCGACAGACGTCGTCCAAGCGGGCACGAAGACCCTGGCAATGCTCGTTCGGTACGCGCTGCGCGATCCCACGGATGAATCCGAAATCTCGTACGTCAACGACCTGCAGGACCGGACGACTATTACCCCGCTCAGCGAGTGGCTTGCCAACGACCACTCGGGCGTGCCGCGGGCGAAACAGCCAGTTGTCCCCGGCGACTACGAGACGATCCCACGAATGGAGGATCTTACGACGCAGCAGGTCGAAAATCAGACTGCAGCGGATTTCTTCACCCTCCTCAACCTCGTCCTGAACGACCCGAGCATGTCGCTCATCGACGACTCACGTAAGGAAGCTGCGATGCTCGACCAGTTGGAAGAGGTCGGAATCGGCCCGGGACTAGAGTTCGAGTGGTCCGCCCTCGATAATGACGTGCAGGAGGCACTGACCAGCGGGTTCAAGAACGGATTCGAGCGCGTCAGGACCACCGGTCAGGAGGGCTTGGTCGACATGAATGGCTGGCAAGTCCTTGCGCCGACGGGGGACTTCAGGACCGACTGGTTGACCCGGGCCGTCATGGCCGACTTCGGCTATGCGGGCCCTGACTCGCCCAAATCACACGTCGCTGGGTTCCGATTCACCGACGCGAGCGGCGACCCACTGGACGGGTCGACGCGGTACACCATCACATTCGACCTCGACAACCTCCCACCAGTCACCGAGTTTTGGGAGATTCCAATCTACGACGCGCAGGGTTACTTCGTCGAGAACGAACTTGACCGCTACAGCATCAACAGCTACATGCTCGAAGAAGGACTGTTACACACAGAAGCCAACGAACTCGTCATCTACGTTCAACACGAGAAACCGGACGATCCCAAGAAGGTGCAAAACTGGCTGCCAGCCCCCGATCGTGGCATGCGGTTTGCGGCTCGATTCTACGGTCCTCACTGGTCGCTGGTTGACGGGTCTTATGACATGCCCGAAGTCGTCCCTGTAGAGGAGTGACCGCGACGCTCTGCAGGGTCTCCTCACACTCGAAAGCGGGGGAGGATGTCACATCACCCCCGGTTACTTGCTCCGTCTTAAGAAGAGTGACAGTAGGCGAATCGCCACTCCTAACTGAAGCGATTGTATAACCAGGCGACAATGTAGCCAATCGTGAATCCGTCGAGTAGCGCCCAGACAGCCCCAATAACGAATCAAGATTGAACAGATAGTTTACCAGTTCTCACGCCATTCTGTCTGGAATTTATGTTAGTTTGGAGACAATACTTTGTAGGAGTCCGTCGTATGGAGTGCGAGTCGGGTGGGGCAGTGCTGTGAGCACAACCCGAGAGAACGAGAGACACTAACCATGAGTAACGAGACACACGACACGACGGTTGATGCAGAATCAGACTCCGAACCACTACAAACAACCCGCCGCACCGCACTTCGCGGGATGGGCCTCGCCAGCTTCCTTGCGATGGGCGGCGGCAGCGCCAACGCCCAACAAGACACGCCGAGCCAGACTACCAAACAGGCTCAGCAACAGACGACGGACAATGCCAATGCAATCCCGGTGACATGGGCGAACTACCCACGTGCCAGCTGTCATGCGGTATTCCAGTCAAACGTCAACAAGGGCGGGTTCGGACAGTTCTATCACTATCGAAATCTCGGCCCCATTGATGAGCAGATTGCCCCCCAGGAGAATCGTGACACGCTCTACTCACTCGGGGTGTTCGATCTGACCGAGCCCGTCACCATTACGAAACCAGACAGCGGTGACCGATACCAGTCGATGAATGTGCAGAATGAAGAACAATATGGGAGGCTGTGTGTCTACGACCCTGGCCAGTACACGATCACACAAGATATGGTAGAGACGCGGTATGCTGGCGTCACGGTCCGCACATTTGTTGACCCAGACAATCCGGACGATCTGGAACAAGTTCGGAAACTCCAGGACGAGATCGCCGTGGAGCAGTCATCAGCCGGGTCATTCGAGATTCCCAACTGGGATCGGCAATCGTTCGAAGAGATCAACAATGCGCTCAAAACAGTCGCGCTCACGGTAGACAACCTCTCGGACGCGTTTGGTGACGTGGGCGAGGTCGACCCCGTGAAATTTTTCATCGCCAGTACGGCAGGGTGGACTGGCGTTCCGGAGCCGTCGGAAGCAGTAATTCTCACAGAGACTCCCGCCCAGAACGACGGTCAGACGCCATATGAACTCACCGTCAAGAATGTCCCTGTCGACGGGTTCTGGTCGGTCAGCGTCTACAACCGTGACTTCTACTTCGAGAAGAACAAGTACGACGCGTACACGATTAACAACGTGACCGCAGAGCAAGCCGATGACGGCAGTGTCACCATCCACTTCGGTGGGGACCCCAATCAGCCGAATTTCCTCTACACGCCAAAAGACTGGCACTATGTCGTCCGGCTCTACCAACCGCACAAGCCAATCATCAACGGGAGTTATCAGTTCCCCGAAGCCCAACCGGTCGAGTGAGGCGAGCGCGGATGGTAGCCATATTGGCCGCTACTGACTGCGTCGGCGCGCTCTCGACCGTCGGCTCGGCTGCTGTCTTGTCCTGACGGTCGTGCTGAACTTGTCCTCTGAATTCAGCACGCGATTCGTGCATTTGTTGACAATTTCAACAGAACGACTTTCCCGGGTCGTTGTTCAGGTCACTGTTTTCTCTGGAAGGGGTCGTTGGGTTAGCTACGCCGATCGGATCCGATCGATTATAACGTTGTAAGAGAGGGGGATCGCGAGAGCGACCCCCTCCATTTCGCAGAAATAGACGCAGAAATAGACGTACTCCACAGTAGCCGTACAACCGTTACCACCATGTGCCACCGGCAATGCGGTGTGAATCTCTTGTGGTGGCTTAGTTCGAAAGGGGGTTCTGCGAACCCCCGTGATTACAACGCTATAATCAGCGCCCTCCGTTCTCTATTTCCGCGTTTGCTTCGTGGGCTCGCATCCACCCTGCGAGGTCGGGATGGGCGAACGTGATCTCGATGTGATGGCCACCGACACCCATTGCATCGTCCACACACAGCGTCCGTGACTCTTTGTAGGTCACGCCGGGTACACGCTCGGCCATTTCTTCCATTACCCGATAGCCATCGTTCTTGTACGCACAACCATAGTGCGTCGCGACTTCGCGATAGCCTAATCGTGCGACCATCACGTCGTTCGTCTTAGCGACGTTCTTCGCGTGCTCGAGGACGTCAAGATATTTGTCTTCGACTTGCTGGCTCTCGGCTCGCTTCTCACGGAAGTTCACGAGCTCCGTATTCTGCTCCGAGCGTTGGACCGTTCTACAAACGACTTAGTGCAGATCTGAAGGAAGGTATCGATGTGCGGTTGGCCGAATTATCCGAACTCATGGAGTGGGAAGACGATGTGCTCTCACTTGTGGATCTTCCCTACGAGCAGCGGAAAGCCCTCGAGACCGCCGTCGAGCAGGGATACTACGAAACTCCCCATGATATCAAAACCCACGAACTAGCAGCTCATCTTGATATTCCCCGGTCAACGCTCCAATACCGGCTACAACGCGCAGAAGCGTGGTTAGCAAAACTCTTCGCTGATACTTCTTGAGAGGTTCAGTTTACAGTGAGGACCACCTTGCCGCGTCCGTGACCCTCCTCAATGAGACGATGGGCTTCGGCAGCCTCTTCGAGCGAAAGCGTTTCCCGGAGATGGGGTTTTACAGTCCCGTCGTCAATCAGGGTCCGGATCTGGTTGAGGTACTCGGCGTTTGGTGCAACGAACACTAGTTCTCCTTCGACGTTGTGTTGTTCGGCCTGCTGTTGGTCTGGTTCGCTGAGCAGCGACACCAACACCCCACCGTCAGTGAGAACCTCGAAAGACCTAGCGAGTGTTTTGCCACCAACTGGGTCGATCACTATGTCGACGGGGTCCAGAACCTCCTTGAAGTCTTCCTCGCGGTAATTTACGAACTCATCAACGCCGAGCTCCCGGAGAAACGGTTTATTACTCTCGGATGCAGTTCCGATAACGTGTGCTCCCTGATTGTGTGCGAACTGTATCGCCATATGGCCGACACCACCGGCACCTGCATGCACTAATACCCGATCACCTTCCGAGACGTCTGCTGCGTCGAACAACGCCTGCCAGGCTGTCAGTGATACCATCGGAACCGCAGCCGCTTCGGCGTGAGTGAGTGAGGAAGGCTTCTGGGCGATGTCGTCGGCGGGTGCGGTCACATATTCGGCGTACGTGCCGGAAAGCGTCGGGAAGCGGAGCATCCCGTAGACCTCCTCGCCTTCTTCCCAACTGCTGACGTCCTCACCGACTGCTTCCACGGTACCGGAAACATCCCATCCAGCTGTGATCGGGAACGGGTCGTCCTCATTAGCGCTGCGGACGTTCTGCCCGAGTCCAACGTTCTCTCGGGTCTTCCAATCGATAGGATTTACCCCTGCGGCCTCAACACGGAGTAGAACCTCACCAGCTTCAGGTTCCGGAGTCGAGACTGTTTCATATCTGAGAACCCCTTCGTCACCGTGTTCGTGATATCGAACGGCATGCATCGAGTCGGTCATCTGTTGCGTCTGCTAATTGGGTAGTGGAGAGAATAGTCTTTGGTTCGGTTTTGGCTAGTTGATATCTTGGCTATAGACGAAGTGAACTACCCCGCCCTACGCGCTTCGCGCGTTGCGGACGGGGCTTCCTGCCTCCAAGACGCGCTTTGCAGGAACCGTGGTGGTTCCCATAGGGAGCGCAGTTTGGTCCCCCGGTATTGTGTTCGATGATCCGTGCGATGATCGTCGGGTTTGCACTCATAGATCATTATAGCGACTGGAAACCAAAAATGAGGTGGCAACCGAACCGACTGAATTGGTCGTATAGATATGTGAAATATACTAACCTACTGAAACAGTAAAATATGTTTTCATTACTGGAATTATTGTAGAAGACCTATCACAAATATCGGTGTAATGTGTGCCATCATTCTAATTTCGAATCAAAGGTTTTGATCCGGATACACAGCTAGTTCTAAACCAATCATAGTATAAAGGAACGGGGTTCAGTCATACCGTATATATGCTGTTTTGCCTCATTGAGAGCAAACTATTTCTAATTACAGAATATATGCATGGAAAGGTATGTCAAACCATCCCAAATCACGCCGAGACTGGTTACGGATCTTAGGTGCAACTGGCATTGCAGGGCTTGCCGGTTGTGCAGGCGGTAACGAGGGTAAGGAAAAACCAGAGCAAACAAAGCCTGAAGATAGTTCCTCTGGTCAAGGGAACCAGCGAAGCTCGACGACGGTTGCACTCGCAAGTGATCCGACTGAAGGAACATGGCAGGTCTACGGCGGTGTGATGCCATACTATACCAATATCTTAGAGCCGTTGATTTGGGTGACGGACGATATGAAGCTCAAGCCATGGCTCGCCACGGAGTGGAAAGCGACCGGCGAGAAAACGTGGGAATTCACGCTCCGTGACGAGGTGACGTTCCACAATGGCGAGCCACTCACAGCCGAGGCGGTCAAGTTCTCGTTCGAAGCTATTCTCAATGAGTGGTCGTGGGCACCAGGATGGGTCCATCTCAAGCCGAAAAATAGCGTGAAAGTTCTCGATAAGAAGACGGTCGAATTCACGACGACGGACCCGTTCCCGTCGTTCCCGGGGACGATCTCACACAACATGATCGCAATCCAGCACCCAAGCCGTGATCGGAAAAAGAACGAGGTCATCGGAACCGGCCCGTTCCAGGTAACCGATCGGAAGAGCAAGCAATTCGTGAAGACGAAAGCGTTCGATGACTACTGGAACGGTGACGTCGGCCTCTCGTCGCTCACATTCCAAGTGATTTCAGATCCGAATACCCGTGCTTTGGCACTAAAAGATCACGAGGTGGACGTCGCGTATGAACCGCCGAAAAGTCAACTAAAAAGTTTGAAAAATTCGAAGAAGACAAACGCCATCAAGCAACTCTCACCCGGCGCCGGTGCCGCCCGGCTCAACATGTATAAATCGCCGATGGATGACGTGAAACTTCGGAAGGCACTCAACTACACAGTCCCACAGAAGCTCATCGTTGATGAGGTACTCAACGGTGTTGGGGTCCCGGCAAAGGGTCCGATTGCAAAGAGTATCTACTGGTCTGCGCACGAGAAGATCCCGAACTACGGCCCCGATGTGGCGAAGGCCAAGAATCTAGTTAAGCAGTCGAAATACAATGGTGAAACTCTAAAGATGTTGGTCGGCAAGAACATGGTTGACGGCAACCTGCTTGCCCAAGTTCTTCAACAACAGTTCGACAAAATCGGAGTTTCCATCAAGATCCAGATGATGGAGGAGTCGGCATTCGACGACGCCGTCAGAAATGGAAAGGCTCACATCGAACTTAATGAGTCCGGCACGAACAGTGGTGCCGCTGATTACCTCATCTACGAGTCGTTCCACTCTGAGGGCGACATGAACGAACGTCTCAACGAGAAAGAAAACACCGGACTCTACAACCCTGGTAAGAAGGTCGACGACCTCATCGAGAAAGGGTTCCAGACCGCCAACAAACAGAAGAAAAAGCAATACTACGAGGAAGCACTTCAGATCGTAATGGATCAGGCGGCTGTCGTCCCGCTATACTATGGCGAGTACATCGTCGGAACCTACAACGACGTCGAAAATCTTGACCTGCGGCCCATCCCGGAAATGGTTCGGTGGCCTGCGCTCAAACATAACAACTAACTCTCAATCCCAATATCAATGCTTAACTTCCTGATTCGTCGATCCGCGACTGTTCTCCTCGTTCTCGTGGGCGTTTCTGTATTGACGTATGGGCTTATGTTCTTCACCCCGGGCGATCCGGCACGGACAATCCTTCGCCAGCAGGCCGGTGGGCGTCCACCGTCCGACGCCGCCGTTATGGAATTCCGCGAGGAACATGGTCTGAACGATCCCATTCCAGTCCAGTACACGAGTTGGGTGTGGGACGTCCTCCACGGCGACCTCCGCGAATCGTACTACGAGGAGAAGTCGGTGACATCACTCATCATGGATCGACTTCCAGAAACGATCGAACTTGCAATAGCTGGACTGCTCGTGGCGTTAGCCATCTCACTACCCACTGGAGTCATCAGTGCGGTTCACAAGGGACAATTCCCAGACTACGTGAGCCAGTTGACTGCACTCCTCGGCGTCTCGATGCCGAATTTCTGGCTCGGCTACCTCCTCATCATCGTCTTCGCATTGAACCTGGATATGTTCCCAACATACGGCGTCGGTGGTATCGAACATCTCGTCCTTCCAGCAGTGACCCTAGGGACGGGAATGGCCGCCATCATCACTCGCCTCGTCCGCTCGTCGATGCTCGAGGTGCTCGATGAGGACTACATCCGGACGGCACGCTCGAAGGGCCTTCGTGAACGGATTGTCGTCTACAAGCACGCGCTGCGTAACGCACTCATTCCCGTCGTGACCATTGTTGGGTTACAATTCGGTTATCTCCTCAACGGTGCTGTCATCGTCGAGATCGTCTTCCAACGTCCGGGATTGGGTGAACTCCTGATCAACGCGATTTTCGCCCGTAACTATCCAGTCGTTCAGGGATTAGTGTTACTCATCGCGGTCATCTTCGTTATGACCAATTTCTTCGTCGATATCACCTACCGATACATCGATCCGCGAATCTCGTTTGAAGGAGGTGACGCATAAGATGAGCTTGGAATCTGATCTCGAAGGACCAACGCTCTCCGAACAGGCACGATCACGGTATCAGACGATCGTGCGGTCTCGGAAACTTCGCCAGTTCAAATCAAACAGGCTCAATCTGATCGGACTGGCGCTCGTGCTGGTCGTCGTTTCGTCGGCACTGTTTGCTCCGTGGATCGCTCCCTACGAGCCAAATGAACAAGACCTTCTGAACCGGCTTGATCCGCCGTCTTCGGAACACCTGATGGGAACCGATCAACTCGGACGAGACATGTTCTCCCGCCTGCTTTATGGTGCCCGCATCTCGTTGCGGGTCGCACTCGTCGTCGTCGCAATCACGCTTGTGATCGGCACGCTCGTGGGTGTCATCGCAGGGTATGCCGGCGGGTGGGTCGATGAAGCATTGATGCGATTCGTGGACATCCTCCTCGCGTTTCCCGGGATCTTACTTGCACTCGTCATCGCCGGTATCTTGGGGCCGAGTCTCACGAACATCATGATCGCCCTTGCTGTTGTCGGGTGGACACAGTACGCACGCATCATCCGTGGGAGCGTCCTCTCGATCAAGGAAAAAGAGTTCATCAAGGCAGCTCAGTTGATGAACGTCTCGAAACCACGCATCATCCTACGGCACGTCCTCCCGAACGTCATCACGCCAGTCATCGTCCTTGCGACAATGGACATGGCGTACGTGATCCTTGGAACTGCTGGCCTCTCGTTTCTTGGGCTCGGCGCACAGCCGCCGACACCTGAGTGGGGCGCGATGCTCTCGGCGGGCCGGAACCACCTTCAGACCGCGTGGTGGGTCGTGAACTTCCCCGGTCTCGTCATCATGATTACAGTTTTGGGATTCAACCTTCTGGGCGACGGCCTCCGTGACGTGCTCGACCCGCGCGACCTTGGCGACGTGGAGGGGAAGAGCCTATGAGCGACACCGAACCGCTCCTCGAAGTCGAAAACCTGAGCACGCGTTTCAACACGATCGAAGGGTCCGTTCACGCGGTCAACGGGATGTCGTTTACCGTCGATGACGGCGAAATCGTCGGCATCGTCGGCGAGAGCGGAAGCGGAAAGTCGGTGACTGCACTCTCGCTCGTTCGACTCGAAAACCCGGGTAAGATCACCGATGGATCGATCCGCTTCCGCGACACAGAGATGACGACCGCCGACGATAGGACGATCAGACAAATCAGGGGCGACGGGATGGCGATGGTGTTCCAGGATCCGATGACGACACTCAACCCCGTCTACAAGGTGAGCGAGCAAATCGTCGAATCGATGAAGGTGCACCAGTCGCCCGACAACCAGCGGCTGCTCGATTACCTTAGAATACCAGGATTCAGCAGCCGGAAGAGTTGGAAGTCGATGGAGGAGCGAGCAGTCGACCTGATGTCACAGGTGGGCATCCCCCATCCGGAACAGCGACTCGACGCATACCCCCACGAGTTCTCGGGGGGAATGCGCCAGAGAGCGATGCTTGCGATCGCTCTCGCACGCAAACCGGATCTATTGATTGCGGACGAGCCGACGACGGCACTCGACGTGACCATCCAGGCGCAGATACTCGAACGTATCCGTGCGCTGAACAAGGAACTCGGGATGGCCGTCCTGATGATTACACACGACCTCCGCGTCGTCGCGGAGCTCTGTGACCGTGTCATCGTTATGTATGGCGGTGAAATCATGGAGACGGGTCGAACCGAACAGGTGCTCACCAACCCGTGTCACCCGTACACCCGGTCACTTCTCGAATGTATGCCCCAAAATACGTCCCGTAAGGAGTCGCTGAACGTCATCGAGGGACAGGTGCCAGATATGATCGGTGGCGTTGACGGCTGTCCGTTCGCCTCCCGCTGCACGTACGCAAGCGAGGAGTGTCGTGTTAGCCAGATCCCATCCGTCGATATCGGTGAAGACCACGATGCATCATGCTGCCATCTCCATGAAGTTCCAGATTCGAACCCGGAAACGGTAGGGGAACGCCAATGAGTAATATGGACCAAATAGGGACAGATCCCTCAGCAAGTGAACGGCCGGTCATCGAAGTACGAAATCTAGTGAAGCACTTCCCGCTCAACGACTCGCTTATAGACAATTTCCTGGGCAATAATGAACACGTCGAGGCAGTCTCCGACGTTTCGTTCAGCATCGCGGAGGGCGAAACGCTAGCCTTGGTCGGCGAGAGTGGGAGTGGCAAGTCGACGGTCGCAAACCTTGTCACCGGGTTGTACGCGCCGACGAGCGGGGAGGTTCTGTTCGAGGACGAACCCATTGCGAGCGTCGAAGCTCGATCAGCAGATATTCTCTCGGAAATCGGGATGGTCTTCCAGGATCCGAAGGCAAGCCTCGACCCCCGTCTGACGATCAGACGTTCGATCGCCGAACCTCTGCACTCTCAAGGGTGGGACAAGCAACGCCGGGAGGAACGGGTCGACGAACTACTCGACCTCGTGAATCTCTCAGACACTCACGCCGACAGACACCCACACGAACTCTCGGGCGGGCAGGCCCAACGTGTCGCCATCGCTCGCGCGGTCGCCCTCGATCCACGCGTACTCGTGCTCGACGAACCCGTCTCGGCGCTCGATGCGTCTGTCCAGGCGAAGATCCTCAATCTCCTGATGAACTTACAGGAGGAGATGGGACTCACGTATCTGTTTATTGCCCACGACCTCAACGTCGTCGAACACATTGCCGACCGAGTCGCAGTGATGTATCTAGGGAATCTCATGGAGATTGCCTCCGCCGAACAACTATTCGAACAGCCCACTCACCCGTACACGTACACGCTTCTCTCGGCGATCCCGAGTCTTGAGACGGGAACGACCGATGGTCGTGTCATTCTCGAAGGGGATGTTCCGAGCCCTGTCCACCCACCGAGCGGATGCGTGTTCCATACAAGATGTCCCATCGCCGAGGACGAATGTGGCACGACGGTACCCGATTTCGAGTTAGTTGATGACGCACAGTCGAAATGCCTATTCGCACGGGAGTTCGCCGAGGAGTATGGTGACCGATGACCAACGAAGACGCTGACGAAGTGGTGGCGGAAGATCTCGAGATCGACGAGGAGGACGACCACGTTCTCCCGTCGGAAGATCTTCAATACCCGGAGTTTGCGTTCGAAGAGGGCAACGTCGGAGATCGGGGGGAATTCGACCTTAGTCGATCGCTTTCGCGTGAGGAGATGATTCAATGGCTGGACGACATCGGCGGCGGACTGACTAGTCACGACATTGCCGTCGAGTCCCCTGATGGTCACGTTCGATTCGGTGTCTCCCCGGAGGATGTAGAGATGCGGTTCGACCCCGACGAGAACTACCGTGGTGATCTCGAGATTACGTTCCGGCTCAACGCCAAAGCGATGTTCGTCGCCGACGATCCCACGAAGCAGAAGGTAGGAGCACGGGGTGGACGCGGATTCGTCCCGATCCAGATGCTCACTTCCGATAAGGAGGTCTTCCGGTGTTACAGTTGGATCGACGATCCAGGAGATCCGTAGACGTAGTTTTCGTACTCATTCGGTTTTTGGCATTCTGTTCAAACACATCACCCGTTTTTACCAGCCCCAATCTGATTGACGTGTATTCTTGAAGTGACCCATATCACATTGTTTTCATCAGACCAAGTTAGTCTCGCCGCTCCAGAAACGGTTAGTGGATAACGAGGACATCTCCATGGTCAAGACGAACAGAATCGAAAAGAATCAGAGGACGCCGACAATAAAGCCGACACCCATGATGATGAGCACTGCTGCCGAGAACGTAGGCAGATACTCAGCGTATCGCTCCGCGCGTTCCTCGTAGTGGGTGTACCCCGCGATGAGCAACAGGGTGAGCCCGACGATCCCGAAGATGACAGTGATCGCATCACCCATGAGTTCCAGACAGTAGTTCGAACCGGCGCACAGGGCGATGATCTCGAACTCTTCTTCGTGCGCGAACCCGAGCACGAACGCGAATCCGGCAATTTCGAGAAGTCCACGGTCGGTCGCCTCCCCCATTGAGCCATGATCGTGAAAGTGTGAGTGGCCACCGATGAACGGAATGTACGATTTGATCCGCCCGAGGATACCTCCGCTCCCGTGGTCGTGGCCGTGATCGTCATGTTAGTGGTCGTGATGACCGTAATCACCGTCGTTCACTATCATCACGGGATCGTAGCTATATTTTCCATGGCCGTGGTCGTGATCGTGGCCATGGTCATCATGGCTGTGACCATGATCGTGGGAATGGCCGTGGAAGTATTCGCGGATTCCGAGTGCGATCAACAGGACCCCTGCGACATAGTTCATCCAACCGATCTGGGTCAGTCCGAAGTAGTTTTTTGCCCAAAAGAACACGGCGACCATCGCGATGCTACTGATCAAGTGGCCGAAGCCGAGGAGGAAGCTCGCGGCGAACCCGTGAAGCCACTTGTTCGATTGATCGAGTGCGTACGTTGCTGCGACGGGCCAGCCATGGCCTGGTTCGATCCCGTGGACGAATCCGAGTAGAATGGCGCCCAGGAACAGTCCAGCCACGTCACCTATTGGCATACTATCCGGAATACTGTACGCAATCGGCATAGCGGTTGTTATGACCGAAATCGGGTGATCGTAATAATCTCGTCGTCAGGTAAGCGGTGAGTGTTCAAACTTGTAGGGCCAGTCCCCGACGAGTTTGATCCCCTCGGCCCGTCCCTCCTGCTCGAATGAGGCCGCAACCGCCTCGGGAGTCCGGTGATCAATGTTCACGTCACTTCGGGCGAGATCGACGGCGAGTTCTGTGAGCAGGATCGCCTGCTCCCGGAGGTTCCGGCTCTCAAGTTTGTCGAGGGTATCTGCGTAGGTATGACCCCAACCTCGTCCTTCGGTGTCGCGGTAACCGGACACGAAGTAGCCTGGGACACCCCAGCGAACGAGGGGCCACTGGTCGCCACGCCAGCCTTCTCCGTGAATGATTCGTACGGGGTGATTGAACCGGCCAGCGACGCGTTCCACTGCGGATTCGAGTTCGTCGAATGTATGAGTGAAAAATTGGAGCGTCCGACCGCCAACGACCCCATCACAGTTCACAATCACCTTCACGTCCTCCGTGTCGGTCACACTGTCGTGGTATTCGGATCCACAGAGCCCGACCTCCTCGGCCCCGAACGCGATAAACTCCACACGCGTCGCTAATTCGTCTTCTCGCTCCGCCAAGGCCTTCGCGATCTCGACAAGCATTGCGGTTCCCGCACCGTTGTCCGCGGCTCCCTCGGAAATGTCGTGTGCATCGACGTGGCTCGTAATAAGCACGGCCTCGTCGGTCTCTGGGCCGATCTCGGCGTGGACGTTCTGGCTCGTCCCATTGTCGGTAGTTCCCATCGTTCCTGATTACTGACTCGGTTTCTGGGGCGAGACGAGAGTAGCTGGCGCGGATGAGCGAATGATTCAACCAAAGACGGCGGTCTCACTCCAGTGAGAGCGCC
>NZ_JBPEHH010000080.1:0-18777 GCF_054177595.1 Haladaptatus ordinarius
ATCTCCCGAACACGTGGTATCGAGAGGCGAGACAACCAGCTCCGTCACGCCAGACGCTTCTTGAGGAGGTGAATGCAGCACTGTATGCTGGTTTTACGTCTTAACCGAATACGAATGGTGTAGAATCGCCGTTCGTCAGCCACCGGGTGATTGCTCCGACAACAGAACGGCGCGTTCGCGACTGTCTCATACACATTTTCGGCGACATCCTCTCGGGCGAAGAACAGGCAGCGATGTCCAGCGTTGTGAGCTTGAGCGAGATTTTTCACCGTTTGTGAGGGCTGAGTGCTGCCAGTCGTGTGTTCACTCTCAATATAGGCATCTTTTGCTCCCGCAAGGCGATTCAAGAGGGCGTGATTGTCTCGGTAGGTGGTCACTTTGGCGGTGATCTCTTCAGGATCGTCGGTGTCGTTAATTGCAAGCATCTCATCAACTCGGGCGAGACCATCCGGCATTGCATCACCCGTCTGATCTGGGATCTCGAAGATAAAGCCCAGCTGTGTCATTGGGACGTAGGCATCAGCCATCGGTGCCCAGTGTTCTGCCCCGCCGTCATTCTCGCTATCGCCGACGTTCATGAAGCTCCGAGAGCGCACCTTCACTTGGCTTTGGCCGCTTTCTTCGCGATACTCAAGGTAGGCTTCGGGGATGTCCTTGAGCACATGCCGCCACGCACGTTCAGCGGTCTCGACGCCACCCCGTGCAGGTAGATAGTCGGTGAGGCGATCGAGACACGCCTCAATCGGCATGAACTCACCTGGTCGTCCCTGCCGGATGCTCTCGTCGTAGATGGCTTTCAGTGCCGCGTTACGCGCCTTTTCATCATTCGCCGTGTCGAGTGTCTTAGCGCTCGCTTTCTCCGGGGTGACGGCTTCGTTCATCCCCCCAAACTTGAGCTGGCGCATCATCTCGTCGTCAGTGAGTGGCGGGGCCGCGAACCGCTCCAGACTTTCAGTGATAATCTCCTCCGCTTCGTCTTCATCGCGGATGTTCGGATACGGCGCGAATGTCTTGAGCTTGAGCGCACCAGAGAAACGAGTCCCGCCGTCTAACGGGATTCGTGACCAGATTCGATGGTTTTCGAGTTCGGTGAAATCCTCGATATCACAGTCACTCAACCGCCGTGTGAGTGGGCGGGCGTCTTCGTCGTCCAGTACGCGAAAGAACACACCCGTGTTGCAGTTGTTCTTGACTGGCTTGAGCACACCCGACTCTTTGAGTTGCGTCGGATACTGACACGCCAGCGTTACCGAGAGACGCATTGAGCGGGCACGTGCCAGCATGTCGTCGACGTCAAGATTCCGGTGGAGAACGCGGTCGGCCTCGTCGAGGATCGCGAAGAACGGAGTTTTCTCCGCGCCTTCGATCGAGCGGTTCTGAATCGCATTCCACAGCGGGCGGAGCGTGCCGAGTGTCACGAGTTGCTTGATATCATCGTCGGAGACGGCCGTGCGAACGATTACGATCTTCTCGTCATCGAGGATGTCCCGAAAGTCGATCGTACTCGCACGACACCCCGCGATCCGGCGGGTAACGGGACTCTCGACCCAGGGTTTCAGCCGCGTAATCACGGGTCGGACGGCGTCGTCATCCATTTCGGCGATTTCGGAGACGAACTCACCGACCCACGGATCGTCAATCTCCTCGGCGAAGTCTTCACGCCGTTGGGCGTTCAGGAGGACGAAGTACATATCGAGCACACAGTACTGCTCGTCTCGGTCCTCGATTTCGTGATTCGCCTGCATCATCGCCCGGGCCATCGACTCCACAATGGCGTTCATCCGCGGTCCCCAGTAGTCGTCACCCGATAGAACAGCTTTGAGCACCTGAATGCGGTCAGTGACGTGCTGTTCAAGCTCCATCTCGCTCTCACAGTCTGGCACTTCGAGGAAGTTGATTCCAATACTTCGGTCGTGGTCGTCGTCACCCGGTTCGATCCAGATTACGTCGTCATGCCGGTACTCGGGGAGTTTCTGGAGGAGTTCTTTGCTGTCCTCGGCCTTCGGGTCGAAGTAGATGAACCCGTAGCCTGCCCACGCGAGTTGCACCATCCAATTCAGCATCTCGGTCGTCTTCCCCGCGCCAGTGGTTCCAACAACCCAGAGATGTTGGAAGAGCTGGTTGAACTCCACTGGTGCTGGATCGAAGCCCTGCTGGGCGCTGTCGTTGTACCCAAGCCACAGTGGCATGTCTGGATGATCACGAGCACGTTCGAGCAATTCGCGGATTTCTGGGCCTGCCACCGATCCCTGTTTTTCTGTTTCGGTGATCGTTTCGGTCATCCCGTCCGCCGCATACTCTGCACCCGTTTGGGTGAATCCATACGGTTCGTTCGTGATCGTCGTCGGAACGGAAGCGCTCTCTTCGGCTTTACCCTCCGCTGATTCATCCGTCGAATCGTCTTCTCCACTCCCGAAGAGTCGGTTAAGCATCTTTCTCCCCCGTGATGTACCCGCTGTGTTCGTCGGATCCAACTGGTACCTCTTCGCCGCGCTTGGTCTGGCGGCGATCGAGCTGGGCAATCGAGATATCCGCGGGTGGAAGGTGTACGATCGGGGCGATCTCTAACGACGTGAGCAGCATCTTTTCGCCCGACCACTCCCGGCGGGCCATCGTCTCTGCCAATGTGTCCGGCGAACTACTCGGCTCGACGATGAACGCCTGCTCAGTCTTTGAGTTGTAGTAGCTCGCGAAGGAGGCACCAACCGCCTCAGCATGGTGCTTGACTGCTCCCTTGTCGTCACCGACCGAGAGATGGCGAATCATCACATCGAACGCCTTCTCTTTCGCGCGCCGATCGAGGACGTTCCCGATCTCCGTTGCATCGGCTGTCTCTTTCTCACGTTTGGTCTCGGCGAGATCGTGGATCGTGTAAACACCGTTCAAGTGATAGTAGAGTTCGGTGAGATTTGTCGTGAGAAGGCGTCCTGTCTGCCAGTTTCGCGTTGTCGGGCGGAACATGACTTGGATGACGCTCCGGATCGGTTCTCGGCCAGTAGCACCACCAGCTTTCACCGCATCATCTACGATATCGCCGAGGACGGTCTCGTATGGGTCGTCTTCGCGGAACCCTTCGAGGTCACGGCGACGAATTGGCCACCATCGGTGCTTTCGGAGCATCCATTCGCCACCGGCAACATAATCCCCCTCATCGATGTGTATGAGGTCGGCCTCTTCCCGGCGAACGTCCGAATCAGGATACTTGTGCCGAAGCCGGGTCAGAAACCAGTGGAAATCATCACTACACGGCAGGTAGCGGAAGCTGATCTGCTCACCGTCGTAGACGATCTCCGCTGCACGGGGCACGCTTCGTTTGCCACTCAGGTCTGAGTGAGAGGGATGGACGGATTCGAACCACTCGATTGCAGTGTCTATCCCGCCGTCGTCTTTGAACGGTCGAACGCGAATGAGCTCATCACTGGCTTGGTTGTTGGACGCTACACCGAGTTGTGCAGCATGGTACTCGGCTGACCGACTGAAGCGGCTCATCGACCTGCCCCCGGAATGAGTTTCGAGGCACCAATCAGCACACCGATGATAGCGAGATACGACGCAACGATGTCACCGAGCAGCGCGTTGAATTCCGGTGCCGAGTAGCCCAGGAACGCCGATACGAGACTGTTCGTGAAGAAGACCGCGAACATCCGTTCAGCCAGGAACGTTGAAAACTGCTGGACGAGTGGAACACTCGCGAGAGTCTGAAACGCGGCCACTACGATCTCGACAGCTTGGAACAGGAGGCTCATTGTTCGTCACCTCCGTCAGTCGCCACTACCGAACGGTGCGCCTCTGCCTCACCCTCCGATTCGTCACTGGGGTGCTGCCTATCATCGAAGCGATCGCCAAGCTGGCGCTCTAGGTAGTCGTGCCAATTCCCGTGATCACTCGGCTCATAATCGACAATCGAGAACTCGACCGGGTTCACATCCATGCTCATCTCAACCCGCTGCGGGTAGCACTCCCGGGTTCCGTCTTCGTCGACGGCGAGCAGCATCTCAGAGTAACCACGGTCTTTGTCGCCCGGTAGAGCACTATTGACGAAGGTCGCTTCCTCGGCGTTCAGCCCGATTTCACTCCCAAACTCGGGCGTCATATCGTCCAGGTGGTGGAAGCACATCATCGAGGAGTTGTTGAAGATGACTTCTGCCTGTGATTTGAGCGCACTCGTCCCCTCGTCGTCTTTCGCGTAGAACTCACTGATCGACTGGGTGGAGAACAACAGCGAGAGGTTGTAGTGGCGGGAATGACGAACGACCTGCTCAAGGAACGTCAGGTTGTCCGCGTGCTTGGTGAGATACTGTGCTTCGTCGATCAGGATCATCGTCGGATCGTCGCTCTCTTTGGCCATCTCGTAGACCGATGTGAGGAGCAACCCGAGCATCAACCCCGTCTCACCTTTCCCCTCCTTGAGTTGGAGATCAAGGTAGAAACTCCCGCCATCGGCGTTCAAGTCGAAGCCAGTTTCCTTCGTGAAGTGGCGGTAGCGCGTGCGGAATGCTTCAATGTCCTCTGAAAGCACTCGCTCAGCCGCTTCGCGGGTTCGCAGCGGCACGTCCGTTTCACTCAAATCAGCATCGAGGAGGTCGCCCATTTGGTGAATGTCGGGGTTGTCGCCGACGCCAGCAATGTGCGCGATCTCCTGAATCACGTCCCGAAGCGTTGGTGATTCGTTGCCGTGCGTGCTCGGGTCCTTCGTGATTCCCTTCTCATTGTAAGCACGCCGTCCAGCTTTCTCCCAGACGTTCTTCTTCTCTGCTTCGAGTTCTCGGCCTTCGAGGTCGTAGAACGTTTCCACGAAACTTATGAAGCGCTCCATCGCCTCGCTGAACGGCGTAGTTCGCCCGACGACCGATAGCTTCTCCTCGGGCGTCTCTTTGATCTCCAGCGGATTGAGACCCGTCTCACCACCCACGACGATCTGCTCGGCATCAAAAAGCTTCGACGGGCCTGCAAGCCCTTCGAGTGGGTCGATGAGGACAACGTTCATCTCGGGATTCCGCTCTTTGAGTTGGGTGAGGATTTTCTTCGAAGTCGTCGATTTCCCACTCCCGATCTTGCCGAAGACCATCATATTGTAGCCCATTCCCCGGAGGTACGGATCGACAATCGTGGGTTCGTCCCGATCGTGATGGATACCGACCTCGATTCCCGACGGCTCGTAGATATTGTTCGACGTGTAGGGCATCTGTTTTGCCAATGCACGCCCAAGCATCGGTGTCGCCTTGTTCATCGAATCATAGACGAGTGGGGCGGCCGAATGGGCCATCTCTTCCTGCTGAAAGTGTGCAGGCACAACCTCGCACCGAGCGGGTTGCTCTTTGAATCGCTGTTTCATCGTCTTCGCCGCATCGAGCAGCTGCTCTTCAGAGCTGGCACGAAGGCTCACATACGTCGATGTCATGAACAATCCCGACCCTGATTCGGTCAGAGAATCCTCGATGTCAGAAGCTGCTTGCCACTTACGATAGGCCGATTCGGCTCCCCAGTGGCCCTCCTGCTCTTTCTTTTCGTAGTCGCTCTTGTGTTTGATCTTGTTCTTCTGGGACTGTTGGCGGGCGTCGGATTTGGAGACGCCGAGTGCGTGCGTTGAGAGCGTAATATGCACGCCGGGTGTGTTCAACACGTCTCGGAACATACCGATGTCAGGGTTCTCTGGCCAATTCTCAACCCACATTCCAAGGACGTAGGTCTCTTCGTCCAGGACGAGATAGCGCTGATCATCATACCGAACCGACTCGGGAGCGAGAAATGATCGATAGTTTTCGGCGAGTGGATCACTGTCCTTTGCCTGCACATCAACCTCGTAGTCTGCGTCTACATCGGCGTTCGCACCTACAACCGGCGAATCATGCATCAGTGCCCGAATCGTCTCATCGGGAATCGTGGCCGCATTGTCCGCTCGGTAGTAGGAGCGGAGCAACCGCGTGAATTCGACCAGCGAGATCGGCGTTCCGGTGATGCCATCAACACTTCCGAGGGCTTGAATCACACTTTCGACGCGCTTGGTCAGCCGAGCAGTCAGGTCAGTGCGAAGCTGCTTGAGGTCATCGCCGTAGTTGTTCATCCGACGGGCCTTGATCTGATCACCGATGAGCGGGAGGTTGGTCGCACTCCCGAATAGTCCGGCAGCATCGTCCCACGATTCAGAGAGTTCGACTGGCATGACCTTCACGAGGATGTAGTGCTCGCGAACGAGCACACTCTCGTGGTCGTCGTCGATGATCTCCACTCGTTCATCGAGCAGGCGACGTTGCAGACGGTCCATTCCCGTGAGATCCTTTTCGTCGGGGCGTTCAGCGGCCATCTCGTGATAATCCTCGCGATAGCTCTGCTTATCGAGCGACCGAAGCGTGCTGTACTGCTCAATCTCGAAATCGACGGTTGTTGAGAGGGCTTCATCCAGCTGCTTGATGCGGTCCTCCCATTGGGACGCCGTTTTCGTACTCATATTCGCTGGATCGACGCGGATGGCGGCAACGACCGATCGGTCTGCCAATTCCACGGCGTTGTGTCCCGGAAGTGGCCGATTCACGGGAACCCACTCTTGGGTGGATTGGCCGCTGGTACTCGTCACGAATCGACGGACGAGAGGAACTGTTTGGAAGAGTTTCTGTGCGGTCGGGTGTTCGTTTGGGGGTTGGGCGTTCTGACTCATTGTCTTGGATGTTGAAGTACTGGTTTGCGGGCGATACTGTGGGTTAGCGGCGGTTCTGACGGGAATGGAGCTTCACCGATTGGCGGGTGAGCCATTTCGTCCGTTGGGCGACGAACTCGCCTGCCGTGAGGTACTCCGGTTCGACAGCGAGCACAATCCCCGCACCCGCTAACGCGGCGAGCGTCAGGAGAATGCCCGCGATTTGGAGTCGCTTCGGGAGGAATGGTGTGAGAGCCAAGGCCCCGAGTGCCGGATAGATGGCACGAACGAGTTCGTTCATGTCCCACCGGCCGAAGACGTCCCGTCCGCTAGCCATTTGATCGAGGACTTCTGCTCCGGGTGAATCTGACATATGTGATCTGGGTGTGTAGTGAATCACCGCAGCACAGTGCCGCTCGAACACGACACTGTTTGACTGCGAGTGGGAGGACAGAACCCGTCCTCCATGGTTGAAAGTCGATACTGGCTGTCAGTCATCGTCTGGGCTCGCTCTGTTCGATTCTGCTGTGTAATTCCAATCCCGGCTGTTCACACGTCGCTTCCGCATGCCCTCCTTCCCGCCATCGGTCCGAACGGCTCGAAATCCGTCTCGCTTACTCTGGACCCATTGCTTCGCGGATTTCGTGCGCTCACCTGCACGCTGACGAATGTTTCGTAGCTGGTGCTCACGGGACTGGATCCACGTGGTCGCTGATTCTTTGCGCTCTTTGGCACGCTCGTAGGATTTCTCCATACCATCCTTCGTAGGACGAGTGTTCCCCGCCGCCTTGCTCATCTTCCCCGCGTAGCGCCGCGTTGCGATCGACGTCCAGCCGAGAATCGCGACTGACAGGATCGCACCACCGAGGAAACCCATTCCGGCGAGCACGTCCCCGAGCGGACCGAATCCGAAATCGAAGTCGATGATCAGTCCAAGCCGGAGGAGGAAGGCCGCCGGGAAGACGAGGACGAGCAGCGTGACGTAGTGCCACGCCAACCGAGCGAAGAAGCCCCGCATCCAGTCAGCCGGTGCCGTGAGTGCCATGATCACCAGGAGTGGCATGCACACCTGATAGAGGATGAGCAGCGCGTGCCGCGTGCCGTACATGAGTGCCAGAGCAGCAACTTCCGAGACGCCAGCACCATGTGTCAAGACGACTGTGAGAATCGCACCGGAGGCCACTTTCACGAGCCCATTCAGCGTCGTGACCATCTCTGCCCCACTCGGGGCAAGCGTGGTCGCAAGTGCATTGTTCAGCCGGGCAATTGCCGTCCCGATCTGCCACCAGAGGCCGATGAACATCCCGCCAGCCGTCGTCTTGACAAGCAAATCACTCCCATCAAGATGCTGTCCGATGCCGGGTGTCGTGACCTTGATCGCAGAAAACCAGTGGTTCAACACCAGGAGTATCATCGACGTTGAGCCGACGTATGGAACATAGAGCTGCCAGAAGACGGCGTTCCAATTGGGATTCTGATTCTCCACGGGGTAGCCAAGGATACCGAGGTAGCCATCGTTCGTCGGGTATGGCGTCCCGACGATGAAGCCGGTGAAGGCGTTGATGAAGTCCTTGAACGCCTGAGTGAGCTGATTGGCAAGCCATGTCCCAGCCAGATAATTGACCGCGATTTTCGCGGTCTCTTTCGGCCCCGGAATATCAGGCATGACCCCACCGAAGCCACCACTCCCGGACGAGCCACTACCTGGCGCATGCGAGCCATTGGCTGGCGTCGTTGTCGTCGAATTATTGGACATAGACCCGTTGGGCGGAGTGGCTTGGAGCATCGGTTGTGACGAGTGAGGAGCGGCGGCAATCGCCGGCGAAATCAGCAGTGGCACCAGAAGGGCCGCGGTAAGACTGACAACCAACACTCGTCGGGTGTTGGCGTGCATACATTCCTCCTCAGACACCGGGTAGACAGCTGGTGTCGACCGGGAAAGCCATCCAGCCCATCATGATGCCGAGCAACGAGAGGCCGACAAGGGCGCTAATGAAGCCCTTGTGCCCGTCCATCTGCATGCTTTTGAACGTCCCTTGCTTGCCACTCGACATCGAGAGTGCTTGTCCACCTCCACCGATGAGTTGGCTCAGCGCGTACGCGCCAACGAGGAACGTCCCGCCAGCGGTGAGAAAGAACGGGAGTGCCTGTCCGATGAACTTGGATTGATTACAGACGTTCACACTCCCACTCGACTGAGCGGCGACACGACCGATAACGAGGCCTGACGTAAGCGCGACACTGTATGCCTTCGGAATCGCTTTTGCAACCATCTCATCCGTGACGCCGAGTGCTTGACCAGCACGCACGGCCACTGTGTCTAACAGCTCTATACCTGCATCAACGGTGCCAGCAATTGTCTGTGAAACAGAGTCACTAGATGCTGCTTCTGACCCACTTCTGTCGCTCTGTTCGTGGTTTCTTGAGGGAACCATATTCCATCCTACTAAACTAGAACTAGAAATAAATAGTTTACGGACAGTAGTGTCTTTTCGTATTTGACTGTCCGTAAACTACAATAGGTCAATGACAGACAACACTTACGTATGATACGCTACGAATTGCAGCCGATGGTTCGACTAAAGGATGTTGACAAGCAAATACTCGACCTGTTTCACGAGGGAGATCGAACGCAATCGTATCTGGTCGACGAAACAGGCTACACGAGGCAATACATCCATCAACGATTAGAAGTGCTGGAAGCAGCGGGCTACATCGAAAACATCCACGCCAAATCCGCACTGTACCACCTCCTCACTGACCCACGCGAAAACACCGAGGACGACCAAGACTCAAACTCATGACTGCACTCAAAACCACACTCATCGATGCGATCAAGCACAGCCGAAGAGTGCGCTTCTGGGGCGCGATTCTCGCCGCTGTTATCGTTACCTACGTGTTCGGGATCGAGGGATCAGGTGCCATCATCATTATCCTTGGTACCTTCCTCATTGCGAAATGGAGGGCGTGACGATGGGAGCTATCGGAAAAGGTGCATCCGCAATTCTGTTCGCGTTTGGAGCTCCGTTCCTCGCTTTCGGTCTCTCCTTCATCGGGTTCTGGTACTATCTTTCAATGTACCTTCCGGGTGTGTGGGCAAAGCGAGTAACCTTCCTTGTCTCGCTCACCTGTGTTTTGCTCGTTCTCCGTAAGCTCAGAACTGTATGATCAGTCGGGATCAAACCGGCTTCCCATCAACCGAGATATTCTCCATTACGTCGCCCGATCCACGAAAGAGCACGTTCTCTGTTGCCTGCCAGCCGGGCGTCTGAACCTGTAGATTCCGAACGGTGACGTTGCTTGCTGCATCATCAACCACGAGTGCTTTCGTCGGCGACTCGTGGATCGTTATCGAGACGTTCTCAATCAACGCTTTCTGCACCGCATGAAGGACAGTGAGGCTCCATCCAGTCGGCTTCTTCTGGATGATCTGTGTATTCTTGACGGTACAGAAACCATCATCTAGCCGGATGGGACGCTGTTCGTAGTAGAACTTGTTTCCGAACGACTGGTCGATGATGACCTTACACCCGATGATCTTCGAGTTCTTGCCGCCAATTCGGATGTTCGATGCCTGTGAATTGCCTGCAATGCAGCTTATCACTTCGACGGTACCGTCTCCTGTGCTCGGATGCCCGCCGATCACGTAGATTCCGTTATCAGGCCACCCGCCACAGATGACCCGTTCTAAGCGGAGCTTCCCCTGCGTGCGTGGATGCATCGTAAACCCCGACGTCGCCCACGACCGACCGGCATACGGCCCGCCGTCGTAGGTATCTCGCGTGTTGATCGTTTTTTGGTAGGTGAGCCCACCATGTCGAATGTCGATATTCCGGGCCCGAATGAACGCATTCTCAGTCGCGGGGTTCAGTCGAAATGGTCCCTGACACCCGAGCGAGTGCATCCCGACTTGCCGGATATTCTGAATCACCGATTTCCCGGCCGTATGATGGTTCAGAATCTGCATCCCTTCGTTCTTCCCACGCCAATCAACTGTGAACCCACCAAACACGAAGCGTCCCTTGTGCGGCGTATCAGGCACGCCGATTTTGAAATGCTGAGCAGGGCCGTGATACTCCCCCTCGGTGACATCGAATCCCTCGATTGCTTCCACACGGCCGTGCGTGAGGACCGCATTCTGCCCGATAATTCCGAGATTACGGAGTCCAACGTGACGATGGTTCGTATTCAGCTTATACCGACCGGGTGGAAAGTAGACGAGTGTATCGTCGTCGATTACACGGTCGAGAACATCATCGACCGGTTGCTTCCCCGTGTTGTCTGCACCCTCTTTCGCGATGTTGACTCGGTGTTTGAAGTGGTCGGTATACTTGGTCGGATCGAGTCCCGACGGCGTGCCATTTGTTGAATTCGTGCTATTGGTGCTGTTCGATCCATTATCAACTGCTCCAATTCCACTGCCATACACACACCCGGACAGTGACGCAAGACCGAGACTACCGGTTGTCGCGAGAAACGCCCGTCGACTGTGCGATTCGTGGCCATCTGTGTCAGCGGTTGGTGGTGGTGTCATAGGAGAATCACTGGCGTTTCAGTGCAGGTGTTGTTTCTAGAATACGTTATTACACAATCTAAATAAGTTTTACGTACGTTACTATGTGGATTGAAGCGGGTTTTTTAAATTTCAGATGCCTTTGTTAGCATTGTATACTAACAATGAGGTTAAAGAAAGAATGAGAGGCGGGAAGAGCTCAAAACGCGGGCAGACCGAACGACGAGTTAGCGAGTAGTACCGGGAACGAGATCCCAAACGTTCTCTGTCGCGACGTACTCACCGTCCTGCTCTTCGATGTATCCTTCAGCAAGGGCCTCGGCTATCGAATCATCAATATCGCCGTCAAAGCGACCATGCTGGGTTGCAATCACACCAATGTGGTCGCGATCGATTGTCGCACGGTTTTGCCCGCCCGTGTTATGCTCGATTATCCGAGCTATGATTGCGGCATTCTCGCTCATATCGAGTGGTAGTGCCCGAACGGCGTTAAATCGGCTGGCTGTGTTTGTTAGTATAAAATTCTAACCAACAGTAAGCGTGTAAACTGAAGGCTCTCTTAGTCTCGCGAATTCGAGTTAGCTGTACGATAGCATCCAAAGGCGTATCCAAGCCACACAAGAGCCAAGGGTATCATAACGAACTTTAGAAAGTCGAAAAACAGGGCGTAGTATACGACTGTCTTTCCGACCATGGAAAAATGAGGGAGCCATGCTGGAAGAGTAGTGACACCCTCTGAAATACCGGCCACAAATTTCGTCAGCAAATATTCACCAATTAGAACAGTAGCGAACAGGGCACCAAGGGCAACTACTGGACGTCGAAGGGTTGGGTCACGTCGTATCGATTGAGTAAGTTCCATATACATTTAGTTATCCTGAAGTGTAGTAAATACATATGGTGTCTCACTTGTCACGACCTCATTACTCCAATAGAACTGCCAACATCTCATGACCTAACTCCCAGAAATGCTACTCCCAAACGAGATCTCGTGTATCGCGTGTAGAAGGCACAATTACGTATCCTGATGCGCGTCCTTTGCTCCACGAACGGTTGCCTCAACCGCTTCGATACCAGCGTCATGAAGCACATCTCCGACAATGACCGTGTCTGCGACACTTGCCATCTCGTAGGCCGAATCATAGTCGTGAATTCCGCCGCCATAGAAGAGCTGCGCTGACGAGAGTGCATCTCGTATAGCAGCCACTACAGCTGGATCACCAAGCATACCAGAATACTCGAGATAGACGATCTGCTGGCCGAGGATCTGTTCGGCGAGTTCAGCATAGGCAATGACGTCATCGACGTCGAGGTCACAGTCCGCCTGCGTGTACGTCGCGACCGCTGACGTTGGATTGAGGACGATATAGGCTTCAGGATGCACGAATGCCCACTCAAGATCCGAAGAGCGAACCCATTCGTGGTGTGCTCCAGTGAGCCACGTTTTGTCACCCGCATTCAGAACGATCGGGATCAGGTATCCAGAAAGTGCCTCGGTATGAGACGACGACGGACGGTAAGTCGGCTCAATGAAGATGGGAATCTCGGTAGAAGTGAGTGCATCGAGAATTGAGTGAACGCTGGATTCAGTGACGTTCGTAGTTCCTCCAACAATGATTGCATCTGTTCCTGTGTCCGCGATGCCAGCGTAGGTATCCCCGTCGTGGAGTGCTTTGTCTGGGTCGATTTTGGTCACGTGTTCCCAGTTCGCCCACGAAGTCACCATAGCTCACCGTAGTGCAATCATAGACAAACCGCTTTATTTCGGTGAATCCCAATTCGTGAAGCAGTTGGTCCACCGGGGGTCGCTATCAACCGATAAATCAGAACATACAGGCCGTATCATCCTCAAGTAGACAGCCGAAGTTCGCGGTGGGGATTCACATTCAGGGAGCGTACCACCATATGACCTGAATGAATCGTATAAAGCTCCATTTCAGCGGATTCGTTGAAATGAGTGTTTAATTCTCGAGGTCGATATCATCGCCACGGTCCGATTCGTGCAGAATGAACGGCCCGATCGCACTCGTCCGCTTCGCAATTGTCGCGATTCGCAGGACGATCGAGGTCAGCACAAAAAATGGGATGATAGAGATAGCTGAGGACGCACTAACGATCCAGATGATATTTGCGACGCCGAAGGTCACGCCCGGAAACGAGGTCGGTGCCAGATAGAGTAGTGTCGCAATCGCGACGGCCAATGCGGGGAATGCGGTAATCAGAATCGACCGGATGAGGCGGACGAGTTCCCACTGAAAGTAGAGTGCTTTGAAATGCTCGCGTGTCGGGCCGAAAAACATGAGCACGTCGATCAATTCATCGAACGCATTTCGTTCCTCATCGTCGAGACTGTCTTCATACTCCGACCGGAGCCATAGAGCACCATAGAGCTTCCACGAATGGTTGTAGTTCATGGCTGTGCGTAAGAGGTTGAATTCACCGAACTCGGCGTCCTCTAGCTGCTCTTCGACCTCGTTAGCGTTTTCGATGAGAGCGACAACGAATTGATCGACTTGGTCGCGTAATTCGTCATCGGTATTCTCTGCAAGAACGTCTTCGAGCGCCTCGGCACGATCTTTGCTTATCAGAATAAGTTGGCGGAGAAATGCCGCGGGATCGGGCAACCCGATGGTTCCGATCAAACTATCGACATCTTGGCGAAACTCTACGGTAGCCTTCATTCGTTCCCGTTGATTTTTTAACGACCCGAGTTCCTGCGAGAGGACTAGCTGACCGATGGTGACGACCAGCGTCACACCGGTGATGAGCGACGCAATGAATGCCTGGAATGCGATACCAACTTGATTTGTGTTGCTCATGACCGAGCGAAACGATGAGGGGCCGACTGTCCCAGCACCGACGAGAATTACGAACAAACCGAGCGTGAGCATGCCAGTAATCACCCACCGATCTCCATCGAGGAGAAACCAAAATCGAATTCGGGACTCATCCATCCGCCCGACCATTGATTCGTCCTCATCTGCGTCGCCCATGATGGCACATATGTCATCTACAGTGAAAAAGACGGCTGCTGAACATTATTATCCTCTTGGGAAGTCTGGTTTCGTGCTTTCGCGAGGGCGGCAACCTGGCCGAATCGACTGCCGGTTAGAGATTCAGGAGACAGTAAATTTGATCCATGTGCATATGAAGAGTAGATTGGTGGGGACCCAATTGTTTCACTGCCTCATGTTGCACTAAGCAGAACTAGGTGAGTCTGGCAGGCGTATCGGATTGTGTACTTCCGTTTATGCGGTTATGGAGCAGAAAATCGACCTCCTGCTGGATAGTGAGCGTAGATTTATCGTAGCAGAGGGAATACAAGCGAAAGACATGTCATCGCAACTCGAGTGACGCATCAAGTCGTCGTAGAGTTTATGAATAGTAGTAGAGATGAATTTCACTTGTTCATGCAGCACGAGCCATCTATTATGAGGGCCTTTACTTACACGAGTGACTACCGGTTTCAAATGTCTGCTCGTACCTGGAATCGGATGGCTGGAATTTGACGTGGACAGACTCCGGAAGTGTCCCATCGATCTCTAAGACAATTCGATATTTGACTTTGATGCCTTCACACGTGGTTCCGTCAGTCGATTCATTGGGATCTATCTGGCTTCCGAGAGTGATTGTGGCGGTCGCTGTCTCAGTAGTATACTCGTACGATTCGAATCGGATGTGATGACAGCCATTCGGAGGTCGAAGCCATCCAATGAGAGTTACCGTAGATGCTTCGCAGTTGAAATCTTGGTTAACAAATCCGTCGGGTGCTGGCAGTCTGTAGGTGATAATCTCAAAGGTCACGTGTGTGTTTTCTACCTGCGTCGTGAATGGGGTGGGCGAAGTAGTACTAGAATGCTTGTTTGTGATCTGTGATTGGGTTACTTGACCAAAATTCGATCCGAGACACCCAGTAAGACCAACACAGACACCAGCGATGACCGTTCGACGATGCATGATTCGTTATGTTTTGGTCGCAGCATAAACTTCGTGATGAGTGAAATAACGCTTTGACACTACTTTCCTTGTTGTCGCATCGGTATTCAGAGCACCGTCACGCTCTGTCGTGTGTGCCAAAGCATATCGTTAAGCTATCCGCTCACCTCTTAGAAACTATGAACAACCACTCATCACCCGCAGCTCGATCCGCATGGACAGCTCGATCGATGCTCGTACTCTTTGGGTTTCTCGCACTTACGTCACAACTCCCTGCCGTCGTTGATATCTACAGCAATGTGATCTTTCGACTACTCTTCATTCCGGCGTATCTTGTTTCAAGTCTCTTCTACGAAGGGCTTGGAATCGAACACATTATCTATGCTCTTGATGGGCTATTTCCAGGAGAACAAACTTCGCTGTGGGAGGTTGGGCAGATTGCCACGTATTATCTATTTGCTGTGAGTGCCACATGGCTTGGACGGTGGCTCGAAACCCGCAAACAGAAGCCGAATCGTCAAACGCCAACCAACAAAGGGGGGTGACTCCATGACATTCCGATACACCATTGCAGCAGCATTCCTGTTGATCGGTGTTCTATGGGTAGTCATGAGTTTGCTTAATCCGCCACAAGTGACCGCAATGGGCTGTTCGGAAACATACACGGGTCCAGACACCCCTCCAGAACAGCACTGTACAAAAACGACGGATATTGCGACAGGGCAATTGGTGTATGTCTTGGGAATCGGCGCTGGTGCGATTGTAGTTGGATACGTGCTCACTTTTAGTGATCGAATCTTTAACCGGATCTGAATTGAGTATCTATGTTACAAGTTGATCCGCGTCGATCTCGTCATCCCGTGTGTCCTCTAAAATATTCGCACGCTCACTGCGAAGCATATTGAACTGGGGTGTCTCATAGGCCATAGGAGACGCTATCGAGCAAAACGCCAAAGATATTGCAGCCTGATAGAGATAGAAACACGAGGGTTAGTATAAGCTACTAACCAGGACAGGCTCAAAGCCCGAAGCACGGGTGATAGAACAAACTCATACAGAACATAGCAACCCGCGAAAATCTTCCTCGTATATTCTCCTTGTCGCGAGAACTACTTAAACGAAAGTGAGTCGTCGAAGAGGAACCAAATGAGAACAAATCCGTATCAAGCGAGGATCAGCAGGTATCAGATCGATCGAAGAAGGGCGTCACCCAGGGAGAACGATAGAAATTGAGAACCAATTAGGCGGAATTTCGGTACCCATCCACAAGCGATAGCACAGCGAATATCACAATCGCCATGGCAAGTGCCAGAACGCCCTGCATTGATGGGAAATACACGCTCCAGATAATGAAACTCATAACTGCTGCAACGAGACACATCCCGAAAAGCTTCCAACCTGAAGATGCGTTCATAGGTGAAAATATTCAATCAAACGCGATAAACTTTCTGCGAATTAGAGGAATATTCCAACAGATAGGGAATAACAACCATAGTGTTAGGATAGACAGTAATCGAATTCTAGCTCGCGGTGAAGGGCTGTCGGATTATGGAGTGCCCACGTACTTGTGTCGCTCATAGAGATACAGGTAGGGGAGCACGAGTGCGAGCGGGGGGATGATCATCCAATAATACCAGCCAGACGGTTCCCAGTCAGAAACGGTGGTGACATATCGTTTATCGAAGTACACAATGAGCGGGGACAAGAGCATTATAACACTACCTAGGAGGGCGAATGGAGCCACGATCAACGACGAGTAGACATCGGTTGGGAGAGCAATGGCAAGGAGAGCTAAAATCGGAAAGATCGCTGCAAGCACACCGATGAGCATCCACCACTTTTCAGTAGGTGTGTGTTCAGATGTCGAGACAACTGTTTCGCTCATAGTATAGTGAACGGCACCCCTAATCATTAATTTATGCACAGTCACGAGTAGCAATCAGGGGTAGCGTCACCAAAGGCACCTCAAGAGAAGTCTTCCGGCGGTGAATCATATCGTCCGTTCTAGTGGTCGAGATGAGGTCATGAAATTCAGTGGGGAATCTATCAAGAACAAAAATAGGAATGAAAAATATCTGTTTTTGAGATGATGAGAGGTTCGAACAGACAAAATATGCTTCCTCGAAGGCGGTGAGATCGCCATTTCCGCTTCTGTTTATTTTGTGGAGAAGTGTAAAAGAGATATTTCACTGTACACGAAGCTTATTGTCTAATAGAGATATTCTCATACATGAAACGTCGAACCACACTACTCAGCCTCTTCTCCCTTTTCACAGTCTCTGCTGGCTGTCTTGGAAACGCATCGTCAGGTAACTCACCATTCCCAAAACGAGTTTCCGTCCAACAGACCGATTCGGTTCCAGAACGGTATCCGGTTGAGTTAACTATCGACGTCGTTCAGGCAGAACTCACCAAAACACAAACTGCTCATCTGAAAGCGACAGCGAAAAACACAGGTGAAGCGACGAGGGAGTTCGAGCCAGCCTACTACAAAGGTGCAAGCTCACGGGCAGGTGATTCGGGTATTCTCCTGTATTCCCTCCGTGCCCCAGATAGCCCACCAGCTAAGTATGTTCCTGACTGCATTGGGTCGGACGGCAAATCACAGGGGGAGCTACGTTGGTCAAATGAGTACTCCGGGACAGAAACCCTCGAACCGGGCGAATCATCGAGTGAAGAACTGATTGTTGTTGATGATCCCACTGTTGGAGGGTGCATTCCAACCGGGAAGTACAGATTTGAGACCCCGTACAACATCAGCGACGAAAACGGGTATGATGAAACGTTCACGTGGGGATTCACGCTCCGAGTCGATGAGGGAAGTACCGAGAAAACTCAATGATGAGGGGAAAAGAGAGAATTGACAGTTGGTTACTCGACTACCTCCCAAAATAGATTGATTGATTCAGCGTAGATTCTCCCTCGTGTTAAATAGAGAGCATAGATTTATCGCGGTAGAAAACAAATTAGTTCTATGAATAGACTCGGCATCAATAGTCAGTGGCTACTCACCGAAAGCCTCCGCATTGGAACAATCCTCTTACTCGGCTTTCTCCTCGCCCACTTTCTCGACGAATTCATCGCAGCGTTCGGTATTGAACTCCTCTATGGACTACGGAGTACTCTTATTGCCGTCATCCAATATACTGCTCTCCTCACTGGATTACTCTATGTGATTATGAAGGGAATCGATACGTCTTCGTCATCCGCCGTTCATCGTGGCGATTAGCAGTTAGAAAGCAGAAAACCGACTTTATATGCCTTTTGTACTATCTGTAGCTACAATTTGTAGTATTTTCGGATTAATGATTAGACGCCATTTGTTACTGGTCAGTTGAAATATTTGGAACTGAGATAATAACTGAGAAAAAGTATGGGGGCAATGAGAACAAAGACAAACCAAAGACCGGAGTCAAAGAGGATAGTTCCGACGGAACGATGAGGATAGTAAATTTTTGCCCAGATCATCATTCCGATGAGGAGCATACCCAGAACGGTAAAACCACCGAGTACCGGCCTTTCTTTAAGATATTCATTGAGAGCGTTGATCATTTGATACCGATTATTTCTTTATTAGAGCCTGTCTAAGAATTTTGCCTCACCAATCCTCCTGACGTCGGCTGAAGATACTCTTACACGGTTCGACGGATCGATTCGGCCGTCGACAAAAAAAGAGAACCGGGCTCAGTTATCC
>NZ_JBPEHH010000081.1:0-18694 GCF_054177595.1 Haladaptatus ordinarius
GCAGTACGCTCGGTTCGTCCCGAGGTCAGGGTAGGTGAGAAGGACGTGGTCAGTGTTGGCCGAGCCGTAAAACCGCCACTCGTGGAGATCGATCGCCACATCAACACAATCGGGAAGCAGTCGTTGTGATCGAAGAACGTGAAACAGGCGATCACGGACGCTATCGAACTGGATGTCGATGGCGTCCACGTCCATGTTTCGAAGATGGTAGAGCAAGGATTTCGCAAGAGGATTCCGAGCCGTCGACGTGATGTCGACCGGCTCGGACCGATTCAATTGGACAGTTTTCCCGCCTGTATTCGCAAACTCGTGATCGAAGGCAATTCGAGAGAGGACTTTCTCGAAGTCCTCTCTCGTGTAGGTTCCACACGGTTTGATGCCAAACTCTAGGGACGGGTAAATGAGAGTGGAAGCGGCACGACAAACCTGCTTTGCTTCGGTTGTGTCGACCATGCCAGCGACTACGAATCGAGTTACCAGCTAGGTTCGGCAACTACTGTAAAGGGCGGGACTCTATCCTTGATTCAGGTAGGACTCCTTCTCGCGTCCGGTGAGGCAGTCGAGGGCGTCGGCGAGAGCGTCTCGGTGGAGTCGAACGCTCCCCCCGAATGGCGGAGTTCATGAAGCGCGCGAAGGAAGCGAACGAACAGGAAGAACGGAAAGAAGACCCAACAGAGATGTTCCACAACGAGAAGTTAGACGACCTGTGCTGACTGGCGACCGGACGGTCGTTCCCATCACCGACACTCGTCACTGACCATCCGTTCGAGACGGTCGAGGCCGAGTTCGATTCGCTCCATGCTGTTGGCGAAACTCAGTCGCAGATAACCCTCTCCAGCGTCACCGAAACCGCCGCCGGGTGCCGTGACGACGCCGTACTCGGTCAGCAGTCGCTCGGCGATTTCGAAACTGGTGCCGTCGAGTGCTCTGACGTCGAGAAACGCGTAGAACGCACCCTCCGGACGTGGACAGGATATCTCGGGGATGTCCTCGATGCGCTCAACCAGATAGTCACGTCGCTCTCGGAACGCCGAACACATCTCACGAACCGGTTCCTGTGGCCCCGTCACTGCCGCCAGTGCGGCGTGCTGGCCGATACTCGACGGGCAGGCGGTCGTACTCTCACCGAGGTTCGTCGCCGCTTTGACGACGTCCTCGGGACCGACGAGCCAACCGATTCGCCAGCCAGTCATCGCGTACATCTTCGAACAGGAATCGACAGACAGCACTCCCTCGTAATCCGTGTACGACGCGATGCGTCGGTGGTTGTCGCCGTAGGTCAGGCGAGCGTACACCTCGTCGGCGATGACGTAGGAATCGTACGCCTCGGCGGCCTCGACGACCGCCCGAACGGCGTCCTCGTCGTAGACGCGTCCCGTCGGGTTCGACGGCGTGGTCAGTATGACGGCGGCGGTATCGGCGTTCATCCGTTCGACGACTTTCTCTGGCGCGAGGTCGAACCCGTCCTCGGCCGGAAGCGGAACCTCGACCGGCCGAGCACCCGCCAGTTTCGCCTGATTTCGGTAGTTCGGCCACGCTGGCGTGGGAATCAACACCTCGTCGTCCGGGTCTGCGACCGCCGCGAGTGCCAGCGAAAGTGCCTCCATCGCTCCGTTCGAAACGGAAACCTGCGTTTCGGGGTCGACGACGACACCTGCCTCGTGCTCGATTCGTTCGGCGATAGCGGCGCGAAGTTCGGGGATGCCAGCCCCGGACGTGTAGTGGGTCTCGCCATCCCGTGCGGCCCGTGCGGCTGCGTCGACGACGTGACCGGGCGTGTTGAAGTCCGGTTCGCCGACCTCCAGTCGGACGAGGTCACCGCCCTGTCGCTCTGCCAGTTCGAACATCACGCGGATCTGCGACCGCTCGAAGTCGGTCGCACGCCCAGAAATCTTCATACCCGACCGTCTACCCCTCGGGGCAAGTAGCTTCGTAGTCCCCCCGCAGTTTGCCGGTTTAGGCCGACGGTTTTCGGAATCGGACGCCGTCCGAATCGGATAGAATCCGACGGCATCGGAAGTGGACGGGAACCTATTAGGTCGCTCCGTCTGCAGTTTCGGGCATGGTATCCGAACTCTTCGACGGGGAACGCTGGGAGGAGATCTCGGAGTTCGACTTCCGAGACATCACGTACCACCGAGCGAAAGAGCAGGGGACGGTGCGAATCGCCTTCGACCGCCCTGAAGTGCGAAACGCCTTTCGGCCTGGCACGGTGGACGAACTTTACCGCGCCCTAGACCACGCCAAGCGCCAGTCGGACGTGGGCTGTGTCCTGCTGACCGGCAACGGCCCGTCACCGAAAGACGGCGGGTGGGCCTTCTGTTCCGGCGGTGACCAGCGCGTGCGCGGTGGCTCGGGGTACGAGTACCAGGGAGAGGACGAAGAGAGCGAGGACGCGTCGGAGGCCGGGCGTTTGCACATCCTCGAAGTCCAGCGACTCATCCGTCACATTCCCAAACCCGTCATCTGCGTGGTGCCGGGCTGGGCCGTCGGCGGCGGCCACAGTCTCCACGTCGTCTGTGACATGACGCTCGCGTCCGAAGAGCACGCGAAGTTCCTCCAGACCGACCCCGACGTGGCGAGTTTCGACGGCGGGTTCGGCTCGGCCTACCTCGCCAAACAGGTCGGCCAGAAGAAAGCCCGCGAGGTGTTCTTCGTCGGAAAGACCTACTCCGCCGAGGACGCCGAGGAGATGGGCATGGTGAACGAATCGATACCCCACGAGGACTTAGAGGAGGTCGCACTGGAGTGGGCCGACGAAATCAACTCGAAGAGTCCGACTGCGATTCGGATGCTCAAGTACGCCTTCAACATGACCGACGATGGAATGGTCGGCCAGCAGGTGTTCGCGGGGGAAGCGACGAGACTCGGCTACATGACCGACGAAGCCCAGGAGGGTCGGGACGCCTTCGTGGAGAAGCGCGACCCGGACTTCTCGGAGTATCCCTGGCACTACTAGCCACTTTTTGTCAACCACCTTTTGCGACGGTCGAGAAGCCGCGGTCGCGTGCCGTGGCGCGCGACCGCGGCCCGTCTCCCTGTAAAAGCTGGACGAAAAGCACTCCTCCCTCCCGATGGTCGATCGTCGGCCCGCTCGCTCGTCGCTACGCTCCTCGCTCGCGGTGTCTCAACATCGCAGAGCGATTGTGACGGCTCGGAAGGCCGGAGGTCTTCCGGTGAACCGCCTTTCCGCCGCCACCGGTACTTTCGTAATCGCTGGTGGCTGACCGCCGAAATCGACCGTTTAGACGGGAGCATCGAGTGTCCCGAAATGTACTGACCGAGAGGAACGGCCTCATCGGTCTGCGGTTGTCCCGGCGCACCCGACCTCGCTTTAAGTGATTCTCGTGATAAGGTAAAGATATGGAGGAAGCGAGGTTCGTTCTGATGTACTCTATTTCCAGGTAGCAGGAGCTATCCCCGACGATTTCACTCGTCGCTCTTCTCGAAGCAGTATCTCACGGCATCACGCTCGGTAATACTCACTCGAACGACTGTTCGAGACGGTTGTGCTCTCCGACTCGACTCCGCTTTAAGTGTTTCTCGTGATAAGGTAGAGATATGGACGGAGTGAGGCCGGTTCTGACGACAGTTGACTTTTCGTGAGCACCGCGTATCAGTAGTAAGCGACTGGTGTCAGAGAGCGTGCGACGGCGACCGCCGCAAACCTACCTTTGAACTACCTCGACCGAGTACGGGAGAACGATGCGTCGAGGAGACGGCGACTCACAGACGGCCAGTTGGCAGTGGCAACCCGGAACGACTGCCGAACCGGACGACCTCGGAGACAGACCGCTCAGCCGACTGCCGGGAGACGGCGCAGTCCGACGAGCAGACCTCCAGCGCGACGAGTCGGTTCGGCGCTGGGGGCCGGTCACGCCGAGTGCGACGCTCATCGGACGCGCAGAGTCGCCGGACGCGGACGTAAGCGAGAGCCTTCGCCGACTGCACGAGGAACGCCACTCGGCGATGGCGGGCCACAGCAGCCGGATGCACCACCTGGACAAACTTCGAGTCAGCCACGCGCTCTGTAACGATCTCGCACTGACGCCGTGGCAACGCGACTGCGTCATCGGTATCATGGCGGAACTCGACCTCAGAGCCTTCGGCAGCCAGCGGGCCATCCCGAAGGTCGCACTGGTCGTCATCCGCCACGTCGTCGACCGCGAGCGCGAACACTACCTCGGACTGCACGACGGCGAGTGGATTCGCCAGCTTCCACCCGACCGACTGACCGACCTCTACGACCAGTTCGATTCGCTCACCGACGACGAGCAGTTCACGAACCTCGCGGAGAAACACGGTCTCGACGTGACCAGTCTCAATCGACTCCGGCGGGTGCTCAAAGACCAGATAGACGAACGGGGAATCGAGTTCGCCGTCCACGGTCGGAACCCGCACCGCGACCCGAACCTGCCGAGTCTCACGAGCGGAGGAGACCGGAGCAAGAAGTGAAAGCGAATAGAGTGGACTCTCGGCGGTAAGAGAACGCTACCGGTGAGAATCGAAAGAGAAGAATCCGAAGGAACCTTCCTCGTATCTACCCGTTGTCGCGAGAGACGCTTAAAAGAACGTTACGGAACCCTCCCTCGCCGAAATGGGCCCCTGTGATTTCGTGACCGTCCAGAGGACACCGGACTACCCTTCGAAACCGTAGACGCTATACACCACTCGCTAGAACTACCACGGTAATGACCGAAACGGCGACCGAAATCTCTCGCACGAAGGCGTGGCTGATGGCTGCACGGCCACATACCCTCCCGGCCGCCGCCGCGCCCGTCATCGTCGGGGTTGGTCTCGCCGTCCACGAAGGGGTGTTCGCTCCGCTTCCCGCGCTCGCCGCCTTCCTCGGCGCGGCGCTCATCCAGGTCGGCACCAACTTCGCCAACGACTACTACGACGCCGTGAAGGGCGTCGACACCGACGAACGGAAGGGATTCACGCGCGTCACGCAGTCGGGGCTCATCCCCCCTGGAGAGGTGAAACGCGCGATGTACGGCACCTTCCTGCTCGCCATCCTCGTCGGTGTCTATCTCGTCTACGTCGGCGGCCTGCCGATACTCGTCGTTGGCCTCGCCAGCGTCGTCAGCGGCGTCGCCTACGCAGGTGGCCCGTATCCACTCGGCTCGCACGGACTGGGCGACCTCTTCGTCTTCGTCTTCTTCGGTGTGGTCGCCGTGATGGGCACCTTCTACGTGCAGACCGCACAGGTGCTCGCCATCCCCCTCTCGCTCTCGCTCCCCGCCGGAACGGTGACGTGGCAATCGTTCCTCGCGAGCCTTCCCGTCGCCGCCATCTCGACGAACATCCTCGTCGTGAACAACGTCCGCGACCTGGAGACCGACCGAAAGGCTGGCAAGAAGACGCTCGCGGTGCTCATCGGGTACCGAGCGAGTCGCGCCGAGTACGTCGGAATGGTGGCGCTCGCGTACCTCGTCCCGGTCTACTTCTGGACGAGCGGTGCGTTCGGGTTCGGCGTCCTCTTGCCCCTGCTCTCGGGGCCGTACGCGGTGATGGTCGCACGAACGGTGCTCACAGAGACCTCAGGTGACGCACTCAATCCCGCGCTCGAACAGACCGGCAAACTACTGGCCATCCACTCCGCCTTGTTCGCCCTCGGAATGGTGCTGTGAGAAACGACGAGAGCCGAACTATGAGAATCGAAACGCTTGAATTTTCGCTCCCGCTCGCCTCGCCGCTCGACACGGCGCGCGGTACGATCGACCATCGAGAGGGTATCCTCGTCCGAATCGAAGACGGCGAGAAGGTCGGAATCGGTGAGGCGACGCCACTGCCGGGATGGACCGAATCGCTATCGACCTGTCGGGCCGCCCTCGCCGACGTCGACGACCCCGTGACCGGTCTCGGTGACCTCGAATCGACGCCCGCGGCCCGTCACGCCCTCTCGCTCGCGCTCGGTGACCTCCGAGCGAAGCGGGCAGACGAACCCCTCTGCCAGTTCCTCGGCGGGCCGAACGACGTCGACGCCGTCCCCGTCAACGCGACCGTCGGGGACTGTCCTCCCGACGAGACGGTGGCGGCGGTGAACGATGCGGTCGAGGCCGGCTTCGAGTCGGTGAAAATCAAGGTCGGTGTGCGCTCGGTCACGGAGGACGTGACTCGGTTTCGAGCAGTCCGTGACGCAGTCGGCTCGGAAGTGGAACTCCGCGCCGACGCGAACGGGGCGTGGTCACGCGCGCAGGCGCGCAATGCGTTTCACAAACTCGACCCACTACGAGTGGCCTACGTCGAACAACCACTCGCACCGGACGACCTCGACGGTCTCGCCGAACTTCGGGGGCGGTCGGTCCGCGTCGCGGTGGACGAATCTATCGCCGAAACCTCCGTTACGGAGGTGCTCGATGCCCGCGCTGCCGACGTGGTGGTCTGTAAACCGATGGTGGTCGGCGGACCGGACAGAGCGGTCGAAGTCGCAAAACGGGCCCGCGATGCGGGCATCACGCCGGTCGTGACGACGACCATCGACGCGGTGGTCGCTCGAACGGCGGCCATCCACGTCGCGGCGGCGATTCCCGACCGGCCGGCCTGTGGCCTCGCGACCGGAACGATGTTGGCCCGCGACCTTGGCCCAGACCGAACGCGAGTCGTGGACGGAGCGGTCAGCGTCCCGCAGGAACCGGGCAACGGCGTCACCGACACGTGGGGACAGCTATGAAAGGAACACCTAGGAGGGAGACGACGACGACCGATTGGCTCGCACATCGGGCTGCGATATCGCCGGAAAAAGTCGCTATCGTCGAGGCGACGGACGGCACCGAGTGGACGTACGCAGAACTCGATGTGGCAGTCGACGAGACCGCGAGGAAACTCGCCGGACTGGGTCTTCGGGCGGGCGACCACCTCGGCGTGCTGATGGAGACTCGGATGGCGGCGGTCCGACTCATCCACGCCGCGATGCGACTCGGCTGCGTGCTCGTCCCGCTGAACGTCCGACTCGCGACACCCGAACTCGGGCGTCAGGTCACGGCGACAGACCTGTCGGCCCTCGTCTGCGAGCGAGAGACCGAGTCGGTCGCACACGAGGCCGCCAGTGACGTGCCCGTCGTCTCCGTCGATTCGCCCGACTGGACAACGCTCGGTGAGCGCGAGCGATCCGATTTCACCACGGCAGAGTGGGCACACGACGACCCACTTGTCATGTTGTTCACGTCGGGGACGACCGGAAACCCGAAACCGGTCGTGCTCACGATGGGGAATCTGCTGGCGAGCGCGACCGCCTCCGCGTTTCGGTTGGGCGTCCTCCACGACGACCGCTGGCACCTCTGTCTCTCGACCTACCACATGGGTGGTCTCGCGCCACTCCTGCGGTCGACGCTGTACGGGACGGCGGTCGTCGTACAGGAGGGGTACGACCCCGGGGAGACGCTAGCCTCCCTCCACGAGTACGAGGCGACCGGTATCTCGCTCGTGCCGACGATGCTCCGACGACTGCTGGATTCGGGCGACCTCCCTGACTCGTTGCGGTTCGTCCTCCTCGGGGGTGCACCTGCACGCGACGACCTCCTCGCGGAGTGTGTGACCCGCGACGTTCCGGTCTTTCCGACGTACGGAATGACCGAAACAGCCTCGCAGGTTGCCACGGCTAGACCGGACGAAGCGTTCGCCCACGTCGGAACCGTCGGACGACCACTCCTGTTCACCCGGGTCACGGTCGTCGGCGACGACGGTACCCCCGTTCCGGCGGGCGAACCGGGCGAACTCGTCGTCTCCGGGCCGACTGTGATGGCAGGGTACTACGGTAACGCCGACACGACCGACGAAGCCTTCGGGGAGTACGGTCTCCGAACCGGAGACGTAGGATACCGTGACGACGGTGGTCGAATCTGGGTGCTGAATCGACGCGACGACCGCATCGTTACCGGGGGCGAGAACGTCCACCCCGGCGAGGTCGTCGACGTACTACGCGACCATCCCGAGATTCGGGAGGCCGCCGTCGTCGGCATCGAAGACGAAGCGTGGGGTGAACGAGTCGGTGCGCTCGTCGTGCCGAAATCCGACGCGACGGTCACGCTCGAATCGGTTCGTGCGTTCTGCGAGGGACGACTCGCTGGCTACAAACACCCTCGCGTGGTCGAAACCGCCGCCGAACTACCGCGAACCGCGTCGGGGACGATAGACCGCGACGCAGTCCGTGAACGTCTTCAGGACCGTCCCCGCTACGACTCTTGAACCTGCAGGTCGATGGAATGGTCGAGGCTGAACCCGTCGTTCGCGGTGACGCCGACTCGTTCTCGAAATCGAATCTGCGCGTTCGAGACGGACGAGAGCTGGCCCCGTACCTCCCCTGCCGGATTCGATTCGGTGTGAACGTTGACGTAGGCGTTGCCGTTCTCGATTACATCGACGAGTGCGTCGAGCGAACGGCCGTCCAGCGGGCCGACGAGGTCGCCCGCGAAAAATCGTCCCGTCGAAAGCACGCCGTCGAATCGACCCGGAATCTGCTGTGGCTGTCTCGCCTGCGGGTCGGGATACAACCACGTGACGACGGGACCGTTCGTCTCCTCTCCGCCGCGATGGATGTGCGCCTGCGTGACGTTCTCGATGCCGGCAACGAGCAACACGAATCGCACACCCTGCTCCTCTCGGGCGAACACCGCCGTCCCCTCGGCGTCCGTCTCGACCGATTGCGGTTGCTGGTCGCCCGTCATTCGTCCCGCGCTGAACGTCGTCCCGTCTTCTGACTGTGCGGTGACGACACCTGCACCCATGGTCAGAGATGCCCCCGTTTTGAGCACGTCTCGTCTGTCGAGCATGTGTTTACCCCCCCAAGAGATGACGGTTCGGTCGTGTATAAGCGGCGGGGCCGTGCGCGACGAATCCTTTTATTCGGTGCCCCGCTACGGTTCAGTGTGTGCACACTCATCGTCGCGTGGCAGGTGTTCGATGGGACGCCAATCGTCGCCGCTGCGAACAGAGACGAGGCGCTGTCACGGCCGTCACGCCCACCCGACGAGCTAGACCGGAGACCGACCGTCGTTGCTCCTCAGGATACGGAGGCCGGTGGCACGTGGGTCGGCTACAACGAACACGGTCTATTCGTCGGCGTGACGAATCGCCGGGCAGAATTGACGGGAGAACGCTCCCGCGGACTGCTGGTTCGAGACACGCTCGGTCACGAGTCGGCTCCCGACGCTCTCCACTTTGTCCACGACGAACTCGCGGAGCGTGAGTTCGCGGGATTCAACCTCTTCGTTGCAGACGCCCGAGAAGCGACCCTCCTGGAGTGGGACGGAGTGCTCGAGACGAGACATCTCGACCCAGGAATCCACGTCGTCGTCAACGAGGGCCTAAACGACGAAGCGGCCAAATCCGAGCGCATTCGGGACGCAGTCCACCCCGACCCGGGCGAGGTCGTGTCACTCTCAGCGTGGCGTGACAGAGCGAAAGACGTGCTCCGTGACCACGAAATCGGCGCGTGCGTCCACGGCGAGGGGTACGGCACTCGCTCGTCGTCGGTCGTGACCATCGACGCCGACGGAACCGGGCGGTACGAGTTCGCCGATGGGCCACCCTGCGAGACGAACTACGAAGACGTGGAAAGTCACCTTTAAACGCCCGCCCGTCCCTGTATGGAACATGAGCACGGCTACGTCCGAGGAAAACCTCACGGAGGACGAGTACGCAGGTCTCGAACTCGTCCGCGAGACGGGCGGTATCCACCAGAGCGATTTCTGGAAACGGCTCGACGTCTCCTCGCGGAAGGGGAGTCGAATCATAGAATCGCTAGTGGAAAAAGAACTCGTCCAGCGCCAGGAAACCGTCTACGACGGACACAACACCTACTTCGTCACGCCTGCCGCCAAAGACCTCGATTTCTCGTTGCTGATGGCGGGTGACATGCTCTCGCCGTTCATCGGGGAAGAGGAGATAGACCCCGAGAGCGACGCCTTCTCGCAGTGGATAATGAATCTCGCCTACGAGGAGTAACGCGCGTTACAGCGAGAGCGACCACCGGAGACTCTCGCGGGACCGTTTTTCTCCGTTCCGAATCGATCACTGAAACCGTCGTCCATCGAGTCGGTGTCTGCCCGATGCGGACTGCAGAGTCACTCCCCTAACTGTTCGTCCAACCCCCACTCCGCGGCCTGGCGCTCCGCTTCGGCCCGTGCCTGCTCCTGTATCGCGGCGATTTTCTCGTCGTCCTCGAGAAATGCCTCTACCGCGCTCGTCGACTCTCCGTCTCGGTCGTCCCGTTCGAACGACGCTGTCGGGGCACGGTCGCGTGTTCGCACGGCCAGTTCCGGGTCGCCCTCCAGTCGCTCGGCGGGCATCCCCGGCGGAATCCGTCGGTCGTCCGCGTCGTGAACTGCGTCCAGTTCCTCGGGGGGGCGTTCGAACGACCCTACGACGAGTCGGGGTGTTGCTCCCGGAACCACTTCGGCACCGAGATAGTACGCGAGAGAAACCACCGGGTAGAGATGTTCGCGGTCGGGTGGAACGACGAGTCGAACGTCCGTCTCTGGACGGGTGAGGTCTGGAGGAGCGGAAAACGCATCGGCGCGCTCTACGAGCGGTGGATGACCCCGAAGCGTCGGGAACGACCGTTCGGGACTGGTCGTCTTCAGTGCCGACCCGAACAGGGACACCGCTCGCATCGCATCGCGCACGTCGTCGGTGACGGTTATCGTCCCTGCCGGACGGTCGTGATGGGAACGTGCCCCGACGCGAACCGTCTTCGCCTCGTCGAAGCGAAACACGGCCGAAGAGTCCGTGTATTCGATTCGGCACGCGCCCGTGACGGAGAGATAGAGTTTCATCGGGGTCGTGGTCAGTTCGACGAGATACCCATCGGCAGCGAGCGTTCGGTCGCGTCCGTCCGCGGTTTCGACTACCATCGACCCGTCCTGTCTCCGAACAGTGACCGGAATCGGTTTCGGAACTTCGAGGGTGGTCGTTTCGATAGCGACTGCGGCATCCACGGGGAAGTAAAACGAGGTCGGTTCGACGGGCGTCGGCCGAACTGACTCGGGCGTAAACAGCGCGAACCGGACGTTCTCGATGGGGTCGTGGATATCGAGACCATCGCGGTCGGGGTGAGGCTGAAACTCCATGGTAAACTGCCGTGATTGTATTACGATATCTCCACCCAGCGAGTGGTTTCGTCGAGTGCGGGAACGTGCCACCGCTGTTCTGCTCTGGCGGGGCGTTTACGGAGTTCGATTCGAGCGTCGAACAGCGGTGACAGTTCGTCTACGAGCGGGTCGTCGTCGGAGATGCGGAGGTGGTAGTGAGCCATTCCGGACATTCCACGGACGAGCCCCGTGAGACTTCGGAGAAACTGACTGAGAGACATCTGGTCGTCGTCTCCGGGGAGCGTCGCAATCGAATCGAACCCGAGACGAAGTTCGGCGGGGTCGAATCCGTTCACCCATTCGTCGTGTTCCCCGATAGTGGATATCAACTCCGTACGGAACGACTGTCGTTCGAACCCCAGCGGGGCAGTGCTCGCCGTCGTCGCCTTCCCTCGATAGTCCGGTCGATGGTCGACGACACACGTGTTCGAGTCGTTTCGTGAGGCCGAAACGTAGGCGTCGGCGTCGAGCGAACTCGGGTCAGTGAGTGCAAGAACGCGCGTTCGCTGCCCTCGTCCGAAGAGCGTTCGACTGAACGCGGCACTGGTCTCCTCGGGGACGTTCCCGGTGACGAGTAGATTGCTGCCGTGTGTTTTCAGCCCTGTGAGCCACTCGGTGAATGTCACGTTCGATTCGTAATCCTCGCCCAACTTGCTCTGAAATTCGAGGCGAGAAGCCATTGTTAAGGAGAACGTATCGAGCTAAAATAAGGGTTCGGGGCGGTTGCCGCCTGGGGTGACCGTTCGATTCGAAGACGCTCGGCTGTCGACGGTGGACGATACCGTTCGTCCTCACCACTCGATGACGTTCGATTCGAGGTCGCGGGGGAAGTAGGTCAACGTCTCCGTCCCGTCCTCTGTGATAGCGACCGTGTCGGAGTGACGATAGCCGTAGGTGTCGGTGTAGAGTCCCGGTTCGATGGTGTAAACGTGACCAGGTTCCATCTCGGCGTCTCCCTCGTCCACGTGTTCCCCCCACCCTCGGTCGATGTAGGGCGGTTCGTGCCCACCCATCCCGATGTTGTGACCGACGTGATGCTGAGCGAGGTCGGTGACACCTTGCTCTTCGAAGTAATCCCACACCTGCTGGTCGACGTACGAGAGGGAGACACCGGGCCCCAGTGCGTCGATAGCGATCGTCTGGGCTTCGAGCATCAACTCGAAGTAGTGTGTCTGCTCGTCCGTCGGGTCACCGACGAACATGGTTCGTTCCAGTTCGGAGTAGTAGCCATCGACGTTCGCGGTCGCACCTGTGACGAGCACGTCTCCCTCCTCGATTCGGCGGTTCGCGGTGTGTCCGTGTGGGAGGGCAGTCTGGGGTCCCGTGATGTAGCCAGCGCGTGCCGGGCCGTCCCCACGCGTGCGCGGAACGTAGCTACTACCGAGCGTATCGAGCATCGCGCGGGACGCATCGGTCGATGCCTGTTGGCTGACGGTCGCCGGGTGGACGCCGGGTTCGGTGTAGTCGGCGAGATACTGGTGAGCGAGATTCCCCCACTTCGCCGACTCGCGGATGAGCGCGACTTCGGTGTCGGATTTCGCCCAGCGCATCCGACCCACCCAGTCCTGCGATTCGACCTCGACGAACTCCGAGAGTGCGGGGCCATCGTATCCCATCGTCCCCGGTGCGCCGTCGGCGTCCGCCACGACCGTCTCCGCGTCGAGGTCGGAAAACATGTCGGCGGCGACCTGTATCGGCTTTCCACCCGGATAGTCGAAGTAGTGATGTACCGCGTCGATACGCGGGTTCGATTGGACGCGCTCGACTTCGAGTCGCGGCACCGTGATTTCTATCCGGTCGTCCGTCACGGCGAGAACCACTGGACGCTCGGTCTGGATGTGATCGAAACCGGTGAGATACTCGATGCTCGTCGCACCGAACCAGACACCGGCGTCGACACCCTGTTCGTCTATCTTCTCACGTACGTCGGCGATCCGGACTTCGAACTCCGAATCGGGAACACGTGTTGGCATACGTGAGCGTTTGCGTGTGTGTCGTAAAAGCGTTCACGTGGCGGAAATGTACCCTGGGGTGGTGGAGTCGAAACAGGAGACAGACCGGAACGCGGTCGAACTGCCACTGCGCTGGATGGCCTGGGCGGTACCCCGACCGGCGTCGATACTCAAAGTCGACGTGACTGGGGGCTTCGTAGGTGGCGTATTACATCGTCTCCCATCGAAATAATTATAGTTCGCAGAAACACCCGAAACCCATTCAGAAACCATTGAAAACCCCGTTTTCGAGCATTCGAGAAAACCCCAGGACGTCTCACACAATCTAATTGTCATGTAGGGGCTGAGAATCGCGGGGCAGCGCCGTCGACACTCCAGCCGCAACTCGACAGACCGGTTCGAAGCGAATCGGAACACTGCGAGGCGTGCTCGTGTCACTGCGCGACTCCAGGTGCAGTTGGTAATAGAATCGAAAAACGAGTCCGCCCTCCCCGATTCGAACGTCGTGAGACGTTCCGGGTATGCGGCCTCTGGCCGTTCCAGGCTTCGACTCACTGGCTCAAATCGTGTCGGTTGGAGTTTCGAGGAAAATCCGCCCTCCCCGATTTGAACGGGGGACAAGTCGATCTACAGTCGACTGCTCTACCAGTCTGAGCTAAGGGCGGGCACGCACTCACACCTATCCCGCTGTCGGACTTAAGAATTATTATTCGGGGACGCGCACTGGTAAGACAGAAAGATTAAAGTATGATTGCCTGTGTGTATCGGGATACGAACCTCTCCAGGTGGCCGACATGAGTAAAATAACGTTTCGCGCGGACGACGACCTGGTCGAGCGTATCGAATCGCTCGACGCCTCGAAGAGCGAGGTAATGCGAGAGGCTCTGCGCGAGTATTTGGACGGCCACAGCGTGAGCGAAGAGCGGGCCGAAGGAACCCTCGATGCGGCGGTCGCAGAACGCGTCGATGCGCTTCTCGACCAGCGGCTCGGTGACTCGCCCGCACGCGACAGCGCGCAAGACATCAACGTAAACGTCACCGTTGAGGGGAGTTCCGGCGAGGTCCGAGCGCGCGAGGGGACACCGGAAGCGAGCAACGTGTCAGAAGCGGACGATACGGCGGAGCCGGTGCGTCAGACGACCGTCGACAGCTCTCAGACGACGAACACGTGCGGGCAGTGTGGCGAATCGCTGGAGTCGGGACACGTCTACTGTCCGAACTGCGGTGAGAAAGCGACACACCGCGTGTTCTGTGACTGTGGTGACGAACTTCGGTCGGACTGGGCGTTCTGCCCCGGCTGTGGTCGGAGAACGCCGTCGGCAGACGTTCTGGACTCCCCGTAAAACGTACGTTTTACAATCGCCGTTAATTATATATACTGTGGGTTTGTGGATACATTCACGTAAGACGATTGTCTTACGCCGGAACAAAAGCGGTCGAATATTAGCGTCTCGACCACCCAAGCGGCGTAAGACGGACGATTCAGTTCGGTGCGTGTCGTCTTACCAATAAAGGGGAAGACACCTATGGAGCGCGTGACACTACGAATCCCGAAACAGCAAATCGAAGAGGTCGAACAGATGGTCGAAACCGGCGAGTTCCCGAACCGGAGCGAAGCAATCCGGGCTGCCGTCCGAGACATGCTCAACGAGCACGACAGCGCGGGGACTGAGACCACGAACAAGCGTACGTGGGCGAAGGTGTGACGATGCAGGATATCGTTCAAGAAGCACTAGAAAACGCCGAGTCCGAGCAGCGAGAGATGGACGCCGCAACGACGGGCGACGAGTTCGGTGACCCAAGAATCGTCATCGTCGGCTGTGGTGGCGCGGGGAACAACACCATCAATCGACTGTACAACATCGGCGTCGATGGCGCTGACACGGTCGCTATCAACACGGACAAACAACACTTGAAGATGATCGAGGCCAATACGAAAATCCTCGTCGGGAAGTCCCTGACGTCCGGCCTCGGCGCTGGCGGTGACCCGCAGATGGGAGAGCGTGCGACGGAGATGGCACAGGGCACCGTCAAGGAAGTACTCGGCGACGCCGACCTCGTCTTCGTGACCGCAGGTATGGGCGGCGGAACGGGTACCGGTGCAGCACCGGTCGTCTCGAAAATCGCCAAAGACCAGGGCGCTATTGTCGTGGGTATGGTCTCGACGCCGTTCAACGTTGAGCGCGCACGCACGGTGAAAGCCGAAGAAGGTCTCGAGAACCTTCGCAACGAGGCCGACTCCATCATCGTTCTCGACAACAACCGCCTGCTCGATTACGTCCCGAACCTGCCGATTGGGAAGGCGTTCTCGGTGATGGACCAGATCATCGCCGAGACGGTGAAAGGTATCTCGGAGACGATTACCCAGCCGAGCCTCATCAATCTCGACTACGCAGACATGACGTCCATCATGAATCAGGGTGGCGTCGCGGTGATGCTGGTCGGCGAGACACAGGACAAGAACAAGACCGAAGAGGTGGTACGCGACGCGATGAACCACCCACTCCTCGACGTCGACTACCGCGGGGCGTCGGGCGGTCTCGTCCACATCACTGGTGGCCCAGACCTCACGCTGAAAGAGGCAGAGGGCATCGCAGCCAATATCACGGAACGTCTCGAAGCGAGCGCCAACGTCATCTGGGGCGCACGCATCCAGGAGAACTACAAGAACAAGGTTCGCGTCATGGCCATCATGACCGGCGTTCAGAGTGCACAGGTGCTCGGTCCGACGACACAAAAGCAGGCCAACCGTTCGCGTGAGAAGATGCGCGACGTGGAAGCACAATCGTTCGACGCAAGTAACAACGTCGACAGCGTTCAGGGCAGAACCTTCGGCACGCAAAGCGACGGCGGCCGCGACGAAGTCGAGCAGAACAACGGTCTCGACGTCATCCGATAGACGGTCGAACGCTGCTGTATTACACTCCGATTTTTCACAGTCGAGCGAACGAGCGACGTCAGTCTAACGCGAGGAGAAGGTACTTGCGTTTCTCGGTCCGTGCCACGACGTAGAGAGAGCCATCGTCTAACACTGGGCCTGGACCGACGCGACCGTAAAACGATTTCTCGAATCGAAGAGCAGGGCCGTCTTCGAACAGTCCCGATTCGGGGGTCGGGTCGAACGCGTACAATTTGTCACCGTCGACGAACAACGTATCGCGACCGAGAGCGGGGCCAGTCTATCGCCAATCCCCCTTGTCGTGTTTCCACGCGCGCTCGCCGCTCTCGGGGTCGATGGCGCGTATCCCCCGTGTCCCAGCCGCGTAGAGGTGATGTTTGACAGCCAATCCTCCGCTCGCCCATCCCGTCTCGGTCTCCCAGTCGACGTTCAGCAGCGGTGGATTTTCGAGGGAGATTCCGCACGTCTTCCCGTCCAGACAGTTGACGTAGATACCGTCGGTGTCCGCGGTCGGTGGAGCATGCGGCCAGGAGGGAAGGTTCCACTCTCCGTGGCCAGTTCCATCGTCGTCGAGGAGGTACAGTTTCCCTGCCTCGGTGACGAACGCGACGCTAAATCCGCTGTATACCGGCGGCGAACCGAGGACGGTACCGAACAACTGGCGTGACCAGTCGCTATCTCCGGTTCTCGAATCGACTCGAACCACCGTTTCACCCACGGGAACGTAGAGCCACTCCCTGTTCACCGATGGGGTTCGGACGAGCCCTGTCGCCCCGAACGTCCGTTCCCACTTCGTCTCGCCAGTCTCTGCATCCAGTGCGAGCAGTCGGTTGCTGAGGCATGCGTAGTGATTCCATCACGAACGAGCGGTGTCGCCCGCACGTCGGCACCGCTCTCGTCGTCTTTTCGCCACAGTTCGGTTCCGTCGGCCGCGTCGTAGACGACGAACATGGACGGAGTGGTGACGAAGACTCGACCGTCGGTGACGAGTGGTTCCTGATACGTCGTCTGTGGGACCTCTACCCGCCACTTCTCGGAGACGCCATCGACCGGGGCTTTCCCGTCGGCGACGGTCCGTGTATTACTGGCGTTACAGCCGAAACTCGACCACTCGCCGTCGGCCTCGTAGACGTGTTTGTCGGGGTCCGTCGATTGGGTCGAACCGGGTTCCGGAGGGACGTCGGCCCTCGTCGCGCACCCGGCAACTGCCGTGGTCGTCGCACTGAGGACGGCGAGGAATCGTCGTCGTGAGGCCATATCTGTGGCGTCGGTGCAGTAGATGATAAGTTTTCTTCACGACCCTTTCGGTCACGAATCCCGTCCGGCCCGACTCTCAGACCGCGTGAATCGCGTCCACCAGGGCGCACTTCCGGCACACGTCGCTCGTCGTCGATGCCCCACAGCGTTCACACTCTCCGAGTTCTCGGGACCCCTCGTCGGCGCCGAACTCGTCTGCGGCGAGTGCGGCGAGTTCTTCGTACCCCGCCATGATGGAGTGGCGGGTTCCAGGGTGGTTCTCTTCGAGCGAGAGCATCAGCTGCTGTATCTCCCCGCGATAGGCTTCGCTGGAGTGTGGACACTCGGTGATGTGTGCGGGGAGGCTCTCTAGCTGAGCGTAGAGTGCGACCTCCTTCTCCGGCACGTCGCGGAGTGGTTTCGCACGCGGAACGAACGCCTCCTGGTCGCTCCTCGTTTTCGAAGCGTCATCGTCCGACTCGGTCGACGAGCGGGGGTCACGTTCTTCGAACCCGCCGAGACTCGCGTCGAAGTGTTTCGCTATCTGCGCGACGTCGCCTTCGAGGAAGTTCATCAGCGCGGTTTCGGCTTCGTCGTCCAGATTGTGGCCCGTGAGCAGTTTGTCCGCACCGTACTCGTCGGCGTACTTCGAGAGGAGGTCCCGGCGAAACACGCCGCAGTACGCGCAGGCGGCCATGTTCTCGGGGTCTTTCTCGACCACGTCGTCCATCCGCACGTCGAACTCCTCTTCGTAGCTGACGACCTCGTGGCGGATGTCGAGGTCGTCGGTGAGTTCGAGACAGGCCTCCAGACTCTTATCGCGGTAGCCTTCGATACCCTCGTGAATCGTCAGCGCGACCAGTTCGACGCGAGGGTCGTTGGCGAACGTGTCGTGGAGAATCTTCGTGAGAACGACGCTATCTTTCCCGCCCGAGAGACCGACCAACCACGTCTGGGGGTCCTCGGGTGAGGCAGTTGCGGGGAGCAAATTGTCGTCCCGGATTCGCCGTCGAGTCCGCTTTTCGACCGACCGACAGAAGTGGTCGTCACAGAGGTGAAGGCCCGAGTACGCCGCGTGCATTACCGCCTCCCGGTCGCACTTATCGCAATCCATTACGTGTCGCTTGCGTCGCTGGGCGTTTCATGGTTTCGCTCCTGAATAAACCAGATACCGCTATAGCAAATCGGAGGATGGTCGGTGCGTCACAAGTTCGGGATCTCAAATTCTACAAACCACTAGAGTACTGATATCTTGAGAGAACAGCGGTAGCAACCGCTGTGACCGACATTGTTCACCGATGGTTCTGAATCAGTCGTTTCGACGACTCATGTGAAGTGCTGATAGCGCTCCTGACTCGTGTTCAGGACACGATGCAAGCCCAAATCACACCCGTAGTCGACGACGCCCCCGCCCTAGCGGGGGCGATCGTCGTTCACGCCCAGAAACTTTGTGAAACCGCTGATCACCTCTGGCGTGTCCTTTCCGACGTCTCGATCCCGACTGAGCCACTTAC
>NZ_JBPEHH010000082.1:0-18518 GCF_054177595.1 Haladaptatus ordinarius
CGGACTACTTTTGGTCAGATACTTGCCGCCTCAGTCGAAAGCACCGTACTCAAGGCTCATCACTGGTGAATAATGACGATTCAATCTGCGTTTTCATCGATAGAGCGGACATCTAGCGACTATCTGTTCTCTCTCTCGATCGATTTGACGGCGTTAACAAACGCATCAGATCTTGGTGTACGCCCACACTCGTATTCTCCCGGTACACCCTTCTTCCCCAATGTTGCTCGCATGTAGTAAATATCCAAATGAACCCACCACACTTCATCGGCATCAGACGGATCGTACGATGCTCGTGGAACAAACACTCCCTCGTTGAATTTCTGTAGGAAATAATCTTGTGCGTTCGTCCCTACCTCAACCGCTTTCGCGGCGATCAAAGCGACTTCTTCTTTGAAAAACGCTACTGCGTCGTCGTACTCGTCACTCACAAGGTAGTACGTTTGATCAATCTCGTACGACCACAACTGCAGTTTCGCTAAAATTTCCATGCGTTGGCTTTCTCAAGAACTCATATCAATCACCCGTTATCGCGTACTCCTACTTCCGCGGTTTAGCTGAATTTGCAGGCGCTAATCCCCCTTCCTCAATCCACTCCGTCAACACAGTCGACCGCCGTCCCCGAACCAGTAGTGCCAGTCTGCGACCGCCCGCTCAGTGTCGCTGTCTGCATCGATCATCTCCAGTTGCGTCAACGGGACACCGAATTCCCTGTCCATCCACTCGATACGCACGAGCATTTCGCACATGCAATCGTACTCGTCAGGCAGGTCAACCACGAGTACTTCTTCGCCCTTCCGGAGTGGTGAAATCGTTCGCTCTTCGGTACAGCGTGCCTGCAGCGGGAACGTCATTTTCTCTTCGAGGTAGTAGTACCAGCCGAGTGCCTGCTCTTCCGGACCGTAGGCGTCGGCGAGTATCTCGTCGGTGATGCGCTCGTTCCGTTGTGCGTCAGTGTCGTCCATCATGATATCCTCACCACACCTCATCCGGTGGTCCGTACTGTTCGACGGGGTCACCTTTCTCCTTGACGACCTCGGGCGCTCTATCGCTGGATTCGTCCTCATCGATCTCTTTGAGGATGGCGTAGAATCGCCACTCGTCGCCGTAGTCGAACAGGTAGCAGATCCGGTCACGTTCGTCCAGCTTCAACTGGCGAGCCATCTGCCCAATGGTCGTCTCGCCAGCGTCGTACTCCTCCCCCCCGCCCAGTAGCCCACTAGCCGACTGCGCGAACTCCTCGGGTCGCTGGTATTGAACGTCGCTGTCCCAGTAGTCCTGATCGGTACCGAAAAACCAGAGGTGGTCCTGATCCAGCCCCACTGTGCGATTCAACACCGTCTGGAACTCGTCAAGCATGCGGTCCGCCCCAACGACGATGTCACACCACAACGAGGTCGGATCGTACTCGTACCTGACCCGGAAGCGATAGGTCGTCATGGTCCTCGTCTACTACGTTGCCAGCGGTTGTGAAATCGTCGGTACTCCCTTCTTCGAGGACGACGAATGGCTGTCATAGTCGAGTTCGATCCTGATCATGACGAGTTAGACGTGCCTGACCTCGCCGATCGTACCGACGTTATCTGGTTTCTCGAATAGAACGACGTCCCACTGCCGGACGGATTGACGACCGAGAAGATCAAGTCCCGAGGCAGTTGGTAGGCAATCAACGAGGAGTCTTTCAGTTTCCGGGTCGAGCGTCACCCGTCGGGACCGTTCCCCGCGACGTCGCCAGGTGGGAGAGGGATGCCGACGCCTGCGCATTGGCACATCCACAAGCGGTACACCTACGACCGCATGACCGGCAAGTGGGACGTGACCGAACAAATGCGGGAGTTTCACTTTGAGCCCGGGTTGCTCATCGACGCGGGGTTCGAGCGGTTACCGAAGAAAGACAGATGGGACCAAGCGACCGCTCGTGCGGAAGACGCTGACGATCCCGAAGACGTGCTTGACGAGCAACTGGCTGCCACCGAAGATATGTATCGGAGCGCGTTCACCGATGTCCCCGAGAACCACCTTGACGAGATGCTCACGGTCCTCGAAGATGAATTCCGTCGGCGAGCAGGCATGGGCTGACTGGCCACCCCACGAGAAACGCCTACAAGGCCGGACGAGGAAACAACAGGCATGACGATCTACAGATTCCGTGTGTGGCTGTTGCCGAACCCGCCGCTGGAGTTCGAGCCAGAAACCGAAGTCCGGCGGGATATCGAAGTCGATGGATCGCATACCCTGACCGACTTTCACGAGGGAATCTTCGACGCGTTCAAACGCTGGGACACGCACGCCTACGAGTTTCTCACACGTGACGAACACGGTATCGCAACCCGGAGCTACCTCCCTCCCCAGATGTACAGCGGCGACCAGAGCTGGTCCCCCATGGATGACGACAAGATTGACCGGTTCATTGAACGGGCGATTCCCGACGACGCCTCCGAGGAGGCCAAAGAGCGATTCCGGGATCTTCGGAAGAATCCACCAGAGGAAGGCAACGCCGCTGAAACCACCATCGACGACCTCGATCTCAACCCGTCCCAGTCGCTGTTCTACGAATTCGACTTCGGCGACGGCTGGGAACACCACATCGAACTGCAGGAAATCTGTGAGAGGTCGCTCGATGGCGATCCAGTCGTCGTCGACGAGCAGGGCGATGTACCGCCACAGTATCCCGAGTACGATGAGTGACTGATCGACGATGCCACGCGACATCGCGCCACTGACGAACGCGCTCAACGAGACGACACCTGGGAACCAGAACGACGTGTACTCCCTATCCGCTGCGTGGGACACGTCCATTGAGGCTACACTCGAACGCGGTGACGGGAGTCGGATCGTGAGGAGCTCGAGCAGCCTGCTGCCGAAGATATCATCGAACAGCTCTACATGCGGGGCCACATCTACGAAGTTGAAGGAAAGCTCCGGCTGACGGATTATCAACCTGAATAGCGCGAATGGGCTCGATGGCAAACTCCTATTTGGCGCTCGAATTCGACAGTCCTACACTTACTCACGACTCCGTTTCGACCACCTCGATAAGCTTCGCTGCCGTCGTCCGGATTCGTCCCAGTCGATCTTGAATCACATCCGAATCATCGTCCTGCCACGCTGCAAGGTAGAACGCTGAGCCACTCGTATCCAACCCCACGTATCGACCGACGATGTACGCGACGGCTTCTGCCTCGACTTCGCGTTTCGATCGCTCACACTCATCGTCAACATCGAAGTGCAGCAGTGCGTGCGCGTATTCGTGGATCAGCGTCACAGCGAGATCCGCGTGATTTGCCCTCGCTTTCACCTCCACGATTGGCTGGAGGTCGTACAGACTCCGCTGTTTACAGATCCCCCTCGCCTCTCCGTGTTCCCAGTCGTCAGCGTCGACGATACGGACCGTCACACCGAGTTCATCAGCTGCCTTCTGAAGGATAGGAACGAGGTTTTTGGCATCTCCTGTTGCTTCGGTCTCCAATTCGGGAAGCGGTTCACCCTCTGTTTGAGACACATCGAAAACAGCCGTGGGTTTGAATCCGACCAGTCCTTTCGACCACGCTTCAGGCGATGTCTCATCATATTCACACTCACTTTGCTGGTGGTACTTGGGCGAGTTCTCGCAGTCGGGACATTGCTTTGTGATGATCGGTGCCCAGATCCAGATTCCGTTCTCTTCTTCCTGGACGTGGCGGTCGAACTCAGTTCGCCAGGTGTTGTACCCAGCGACCTTCGTCGCGTTCGGACACTGAAGGGTAATCAAGAGCGTGTTCCGATGGGAGTAGTCGTGGAATTTCGACTGGACATCTAACCAGTCCTGGAACTGTTGACTCGCTCTCGCCTCGTCAGTCAAAGCAGTGAGGTCGTCGATCCAGTGTTTGATTGTGCTGTGCATCTCGTCACGTCGGGTGTCGAAGTCGTCGAACGACACCGCTGAGAAGTCACTCGTTGCCATTGGTTTTCGAATACGGACGCTTCTATCGAGCGCCTCGCACCCCTTGGGGGCCGAAAAAAATTCTAGTGGGTTCGTTTGATACAGGCTAACTGTGTCTCTTCGGGTACTCCTACCGACTCTGTCACACTGTGTGGTTTAATATAAGATTGAAAGTGGCCGAATTTTTTATTGCGTTGAATCAGAGAGGGCAGATACGATGGCGCTCCCAGTAATAGTACAGCAGTGGCTCTCTCTGGATGAATCTGTTATTCTCGAATGTCGCCACTGCGGGACGTCACTCGACACGACCGAACAGACATGCCCTACCTGCGGATCGACTGAAATCGTCGAGTTCGATGTTTCCTAAACCTGCTTTGATATGGATGGACACGAGCACGACGGCCAGCACTGGGTGCTTTTAGTGACCGTTTATCAATTACACGTCAATTGAGCGGATTTTGCCCTCAACAGGTCACGGCGGGAGGTGACGATCGTAGATGTTCCGCCGATGACCTACGGCTTCGACAATAAGCACATCGTCGCTCCGATTCCACGTTATTATCGCCCGATAGTCACCGGCACGTAGTTTGTAGTACGGATAGCCGGTGAGTTTCTCGAGTCGATGGGATGTCCAATCTTTTGCTTCGTCGAGTTTCTTGACTAACCGCTCTTGTGGTTCAGTTTCGAGTCCCTCGAGAAGTTCGAGTGCTTTCGGTGTCCATTCGATCTCAGTCATCGATCCCGAGACGATCCTTCACATCATCGTGCGACACCGTTTCATCACGCTCTCGCTGTTCACGGCTTTCAGCGAGGTGTTGCAGAGCTTCCTCGGACAACTGCGTTGGCGGATTGACTGCATCACGAAGCGCATCGCGGATGAACTCGGACTTGTTTGCATAGCCGCGCTCTTCCCATACCTCATCAATCTGGACGAGCAATGCCTGTGGAACCCGAACGTTGATTTTCTCCATTTCCCCGTCTGATCCTGAATCCGTGTCTGTGCTCATATGCTGTGATACGCGTGTATCACAAAAAGATGCTTCGATTTTTCAGGCCCAACTGAGCTGTCCACATCGTCAGTAGTGGACATCTGCCGGGATGATCCACAGCTGCTCGTCGGCATTGAGCACATGATCGAGATGTTCACGATTACGAATCGCGTCGCCAAATTCGGTGTATAAGTAGAGCGACGGGCCACGATATGCGCCAAGATTGTAACAGGCGTGGCGGGCGAGATCTTTGTCGTGCATGAGTTCATCGTCACTGAACTCGTTGACCGCCGTTCTTACCCGCTCGAGATTGCGTTCGAATTCTTGCCTGGTTGCCTCCCAGCCACGCTCAAGGAGTTTCTCGCCGTCATCTGAGTCGACTGGTGTGACGACCGGAAGTTCGCCCCATCGAGCCTTCCCTGCGACGGACGACCGCTCGTCGTCAAACGTGACGTAGTAGTCAAAGATAGCAGCATTGTCGGGGCCAGCGCCGACCAATCGGTCGAATGCCGCTTTTCCGCAGGCAAGTGCAGTTTCTTCAGTCGATGCCTCTACGAGTGTGTAAATTACCTGGTGCATTTTAGTCACCTCGCCGACGCAATGGTTCGACACAACTCCATCATGCAGCACTTCATCTGTGCGCCGGCACCCATCACCGGGGCCAATAAAATCACTCTGCGAAAAGCGCAGACTCACACGAGATTTGCACTACTCTTCCGGGAGATTGCGACGCCTGGTTCGCATACAAGGCCAACGGGAAAACTACCCAGTTCATCACAGTCACTGTCCGCTGGTTGGTCACAGTCACTGTCTTCCGCATTGGCTTCAGGGTTGTTCTCAATTTGTGTTCCACCGTCTGCAACAAGGGAATGGTCTGTCGCCGCTTGCAGGAGTGGAGTTCGGATTGCAACGCCAATCTGGTGTTTGCACGTTCCTTCGTACCGAGTATCTGCAGGACTCTCACAGGTGATGGGATCTTTTACCTTGTCGAGTTTTTTGACAAACCGTTCTTGTGGTTCGATTTCAAGTTCCTCGAAAAGTTCGAGTGCTTTCGGTGTCCACTCGATTTCAGTCATATGAGATCGAGCGCGTCGAAAATGAATACCATATACTAGAGATGTACCGTCTCGAAGAAACAATGAATAATATTTCTGTAATAACATTCTCGATCACTATTGGTATCGTCGTTTTATACTGTGTATACGAGTGGGTTGTGAGGGTGCACCTATGTGAAGCATCGAGCGGAGATGGTACATTTCTAAACCGCAACTCAGCCCTATCTGTAGCTCATCGAGCTTCTGCCCAATAGTGGCTCGAAAAAACAACGACGAGCGGTGTCGGACGTAGTGCTACTGTTTGAGTGCCGTGACGACGTCATCGACCGTGAACAGTTGGAGATTATCGCGCTCTGCGGCCGCTTCTTCCACGGATGGCTTGAACCCGCTCCGTGAAAACAGCGCGTACTCATGCGTTCGCTCTCCTCCGTTGGCTGGTGTCCAGCGCAGTTCTTCGACGTGATTTAGAAGATTTGAGAACACGTCGTATCCAAGTGGCGATTGCTGGAACTTGCATTCGCCTGTGATGAGTGTCTCTTCGTTTGTGAGCCCCACGACGTCGATTTCGTGTTCACCATACCACCACTGTCCCCTCTCTGTAATTGTGTACTCCGGATAGAGTGTCCGAACGGCTGAACAGCAGAGATTTTCGAAGACCTGACTGACGAAGTCCGGAAGCTCTGGTTCGATTACAGCCTCGTAGGCGTCATCTCCGAGTTCGTCGTATCGGTCACCGGTGCCGTAGACGAAGTGGAACCAGAAGCGGAAAAAGTAGTCGCGGATGCGATAGCGACTTCGCTTGCTCCGTTCTTTCTGTTCGGTCACCGGGACATGCTGGTCGACCAATCGAAGTCGTGACAGTCGCTGGAGGTACTTCGATAGTTGATTGTAGTCGATGCCGGTCGTGCCAGCAATCTCGTTACGGCTCGTGTTCCCGCCGGCGATAGCTTCTAATATCGAAAAGTACCGGGTTGGTTCGGTGAGTTCCATCCGGAGAACATAGTCGGGCTCGTTGTGGAGCGACCCGTGGCGTGAGAGGATCGTGTGGTGAATGTTCTCTCCGAGGCTTACGTCGGGAGCGACTTCTTCGAGATAGTAGGGGACGCCACCGAAGATACCCCACATGAGAACCTGTTGGTCGGCCGTGTAGTTCTCGGGGAAAAATTCCATGGCAGCGTCGAACGGGAGTTCCCTGATATCCAACTTCAGTGACGAACGGCCATAGAGTGGGCTGTTCCCGAGGAGGGCTGCTTCCTCCATCATGCTGATTGAGGACCCGACGAGAACGATGGTCGCGGTCGAGTCGTCGAGTTCGTGGTCGAACATCGCCTGCAGGACGGAGGGAAGACTCTGATCCTGTTCGACGAGATATGGAAATTCGTCGAGGACGATGGTCGCATCCTGTTCAGTGAGGTAGCCGAGAATTGCATCCCAGTCTTCACGAATCCGTGAGAGCCCGGGATACGTTTCTGATGCGGTTTCGATGAACTGCTGGAGTTGGAGGTTAGATGTTTTCTGCTTCGCTTGGTAGACGACTGCGTCATTGTCGTCTTGGAGCGAGTGCTTGACGAGTTCGGTTTTGCCGAGTCGTCGTCGCCCAAAGATGACTGCAAGCGTTGCCTCATCTGCCTCGTAGAGGCTGTGAAGCCGAGAGAGTTCCTCAGTTCGGTTGACGAAGGCGGCCATACTCGTTACTAGCATCTCGCCCAATATAGTACTTCGTATAACCGTACTCTGGAGTATCGTACTTTGAAGTATCATTACTGCGAGTACAGTCATCTTTCTGGTTCATATTCAAACCATAAGAATCACTGTTTGTCGAGACGCTCACTTTCGAACGCCTCGCACCCTTCAGGGGGCGAAAAAATGCTCGTAATTAACTCGGGAGAATGGTACCTTGCCCAGATTAACCAACACTACTCACAAAGTTCCGCTAGTGTTGGTTAATCGCTGAGCGAAGGGAATTCACTAGTAGATGTTTTCTTAATAGTGGACATCTGCCGGGATGATCCACAGCTGCTCGTCGGCATCGAGTATATGATTGAGATGTTCACGATTGCGGATCGCATCACCAAACTCGGTGTATAGGTAGAGCGACGGACCACGATACGCGCCGAGATTGTAGCAGGCGTGGCGGGCGAGATCTTTGTCGTGCATGAGTTCCTCATCACTGAACTCGGAGACCGCAGTTCTTACCCGTTCGAGATTCCGTTCGAACTCCTGTCTGGTTGCCTCCCAGCCACGTTCTAAGAGTTTTTCGCCCTCATCTGAGTCGACTGGTGCGACGACCGGAAGTTCGCCCCATCGGGCCTCCCCGGCGACGGACGACCCCTCGTCATCAAACATCACATAGTAATCAAAGATGGCAGCGTTGTCGGGACCAGCGCCAACAAGCCGATCGAACGCCGCTTTTCCGCATGCGAGTGCAGTGTCTTCAGTCGATACTTCTACGAGTGCGTAAATTACCTGGTGCATATCAGTCACCTCGCCGACGCATTGATTCGACACAGCGACATCACACAACACTTCATCTGTGCGCCGGCACCCATCGCCGGCGCCAATAAAATCTTCCTGCAAGAAGCGCAGATTCACACGTGATTCGAACTACTCTTCCGGGAGGTCTCGACGCCCGGATTGTACACAAGGCCAACACGGAAACCCACCAAGCCCATCACAGTCACAGTCAGCTGGCTGGTCCGTGTCACTGTCTTCTACATGGGTTTCAGATTCCTTCTCGATTTGTGTCCCTCCGTCTGCAACGAGGGAGTGGTCTGTCGCCGCTTGCAGGAGTGGTGTTCGAATTGCGACACCGACCCGGTGTTTGCAGGCTCCGTCGTAGCGATTATCTGCAGGGCACTCACAGGCAATGGGTATTCCGTCGCGAACAGTGACGAGATATTTATGATCGCCCGGATTCGCGTGACTACTATTCCGAACGAGGACACCCCTTGTTTCGAGTGAAAATTCGAGGGCTTCATACTGGGCGCGCTTTGCAACTCGGTTCGTGAACGTCAATTCTGAGAGGACATTGTTACTGGACATACTCGCTCCACGAGGCACGCAGTGTGCCCCGCACCCCTTGGGGGCACAAAAAACAGCTGTACGTCGTCTCGTGTCCGCTCACTCCTCACTCGAGGATATCGAATACGTCAACTGCTTTGTACTCTTTTCCGCGTTCCTTTCCAGTCACTTCCTCGATGAGGCCATCCGCTTCGAGATCGTCGACGATCTTGTAGGCGGTTCGACGTGAAACATCGAGATACTCCACCAGGTCTGGAGCAGTGAAATATGGATACTGGAGCAACTGACGAGCGAATGCGTCCGTGGTTGTACTCCCCGAGTATTCGTTCTCGTACCGCTCTTGGAGTTCTCGGAGTTGTTGTGTCCGGGTGTACGATGTCTCGGCTTGACTCCGAAGTCCTTCAATAAAGAACGTAAGCCACTCGTCCCACGCACCCTCCTCGCTCACTGCACGCATTCGCTCGACGTACTCGACTTTGTGGCGATTGAAATACGCACTCGGGTAAATGTACGGACTTTCGAGATACCCCTCACTCGTCAGGTAGAGAATGATGAGGAGTCGACCAAGCCGACCATTTCCATCCGAAAACGGATGAACTGTCTCGAAAAAGTAGTGAATAATGCCAGCGTCGATGAGCGGATGGTACTGTCCACCCATCTGGATGTATGATTCGAGCGACTGCATGAGTCCATTGAGGCCTTCTGGGGCCGGTGGGACGAACGGACGTTGTCCAGACTGCGAACTCGCGAGATGAACCATGTGGTCGCGGAAGTCGCCGACGACGTCACCATGGTTCCGGACGTCTTCGAGGAGTATTGAGTGGAGTTCTTTGATAAGTGTGAGTGTTATTGAGCCTCCGCTCTCAACTCTGTCGAGTCCATATGTGAGTGCGTTTTCGTAGTTGAGTGCCTCTTTCAGATCTTTTTCAATTGTTGGGTCTGCCTCTCCTGTGGGGTGCTGTGTGTGATACGCTTCGAGATCCTGATACTCGACGTCTGCGCCTTCGATACGTGCAGATTCGACTGCTTCGATACGAATGAGCGATGTGTAGAGAACAGCGGAGAAGTCGACTGTTGAACTAATTCCGTCGACACGGCCGATCTGATACGCGGCATCGGCGACGAGATCACGTGTTTGATCGGAAATTTCGATCTTCGGCTCTACCGGGAGTGCTTCCGGTGAATAGTATGGATTCGGATGGTATGGGACGTACGTTCCCGGTGCATTGTCCGGAAGCTCTCGCGTGGGCATTTCTGTAGTAACATTCTCAGTCTCTATTGATATAGTTGTTTTTATACTCGGTATACGAATGGCTCGCTCAGAAACTCTTGTGTGAAAATCGAGCCCAGATTGTATATTTTCAACCCTCAATTCGATCTCTTTGTGCAACACATATATAAGAATGTATACTTCATAGATTCTGGTTTTGAGCTTTAATTGATGCAGCGAGTGCTGTCGAGAACGTCATCGCGTCGCTTGTATCCCCTGGGAGCAACAAAAACACGTTCTCGACGTTACAGCACGGGATCGCTCGTAGCAAGGGTCGAAAGGAAATTAGGCCGGTCAATCGAATCGGTAAATCGCGATCCCGTCGTGATTGCATTCCGGACACTCGCTCGTTTCGACCTCGACCGTGGTTCCACACCGACGGCACTCAGCAATGACGGTGCTGTGTGATCGGCCAGTGAACTGCGTCAGGAGGTCTTTCATGCGAACTCTGTCCCGTGGTTGGTCCGTTGGTCGTCGATGACGAGCCCACAGTCCTCACAGACCGTTTCAATCACGTTGGTAGTGACCAGGCCGTCGCATTCGGGACACTGGGTAGTTGGTTCGCTCAGTACATCTTCGTCGAAACCAGTCGCATAGCTGTCGCTGCGTATCATCGAAACCATTCCTCATTGAGACGCTCGTTCTGGAACGCCCCGCACCCCTCAGGGGGCGAAAAAACGCCTGCGGTCAGGCCACACTGTCAATTAACAAGCACGCTTAACACGATTCACTGCCAATATCTTGTGTCTGTGGTTAGTATATTATACTAACTCTGTCCCGTTCGATGCCTTGCCTGTCGAGAACCGGACTTTCGGAAATCCAAATCGGAAACGGATGGAGCGGTGTCGGATTCCACCGCCCTTGCCGAACGTTCTGATCCTGATCGACCACGGTAGAGTCGCGTCCAACTGCGACAGCCGAAGTAGAATCGAGCTATCGACACCTTGGTTCCAGCAGTCCGTCGGATCGATGTGGAACTCATCACAAATGTATCGGCCAATTCGTTCGACATCAGCGCGTCCTCATCGAGATTTGGTGCACAAAATGTGGGACTCTGCGTGGCCGAATGATCAGAGACAGCGTGAGGTTCCGGTTGGGTTTCTATGGGTGACATGGACCAGGCTCCACCAACAGTGGGAAGTGAGTATTCCACCCTTTGCTGCGCTGCCCAGCACGGTAGTCACTCGGACTGGTCGATGTTGATACGTTCTGTATTGGAATATTCGGAAGCGACCCTGGCTTGCCTAAGGGGATCTTGGTAGTCGTGTTTACCTGCAATGAGCCAAACCAGCCATATTGAAGCAGGATGGGACGCGTATCGACGAGCGCTTCGACCGACTGATCAAGCAGTCTTTGATCGACTCTTCGAGTATGCCCAGCTACATACCGATCCCAGCACGGTTCACAAACCCCTGTTCGTCGAGACGCCGATCCTCATCTCGATTCTGATCGAACAGCAGCGACAACTCGACGACTTGGCGGATCGACTCGATCATGTAGAGGACGATTTGAACAATTGGGGATGAGGCGATGGTGTACAAAATCGACTACGTCGACGGCGACGTGCACACCTGGTCGGTAACCGAGACGGGGGTGAGTTGCGAGATCGATGAATCGTATACGCCGACAATCTACGTGTCTGTGCATGGTGATGGCGACTTTTCGACGGCACGTGCTGCACTTCGTGATCATCCTGCCGTTGCGCAAGTTGCTGTGGTTGATGAACGCGTGAGTTTTCGCCACGACCTCGAGCAAGTACTCCGAGTAGATGTGGTCGACCTCAAGGCGGTGAATTCGGTGGCACGAATGGTGAGTAAATGGGGTTCACCTGGTGCGTATCGCTGTTACAACGTCGATTTCTCGCCAGAGTTCCGCTACTGTCTCGAAGAGGAAATTGACCCACTGCCGACCCACGAACTCTCGCAGATGCAGATTGCCGTCTCGGAGACGGAACTCGTGAGTGAGCGGGTTACAGAACTCACGATTGACGATGAGACGGTGACTGGGAGTGGGGAGGACGTGCTCACCACACTGTCGGCTCGTGTTGAGCGTGTTGACCCCGACGTTCTGTTCTTAAATACGAGCGATCTCATTCCAGTTCTGTTCCAGCAGGCTGACCGACTTGATGTGGAGTTCCAGCTTGGGCGACGTCCGGGGTGGCAGCAGTTGGCGGGCGAATCAACCTACGAAAGCTATGGACAAGTCGGGCACTCACCAGCACGGTACAATCTCCCTGGTCGGGTGATCATCGATGGCTCGAATACGTTCATGTGGAATCAGACCAATTTGGATGGCTGTCTGTATCTCGTCGAACAGTCGGGCAAGCCACTCCAAGAGTTGGCGTGGTCGTCGATCGGGACCATTCTGATTGGGATTCAGATTCAGGAAGCTCGGGAACGCGATGTGCTTGTCCCGTGGCGTTCATGGCGCCACGAGAAGTTCAAAACGATGCGCCAACTGCACGATGCCGACCGGGGAGGATTCACGTTTGCGCCGGACGTCGGGCTGCACGAGGACGTCCATGAACTCGACTTCTCATCGTTGTATCCGAATATCATCGTCACACGGAACGTGAGTCCCGAGAAGATTCGGTGTGAATGCCACGCCGATCGAGAGGATGTACCGGGCATCGGGTATTCGATTTGTGACGAACGGGGGTATCTTCCGGACGTGCTTGAGCCGTTAATCGAGGATCGCGATTCGATCAAGGCCGAAATTCGAGAGACTGAGGACGAAGACCGTCGCGATGAGTTGGAAGGCCAATCGAGTGCGATCAAGTGGATTTTAGTTTCCTGTTTCGGCTATCAGGGCTTTTCGAACGCGAAATTCGGGCGGATCGAGTGCCACGAGGCGATCAACGCGTATGCACGGGAGATTCTGTTAGAGACGAAAGCAGTACTCGAGGAGCATGGATGGCGCATTGTGCACGGCATCGTCGATAGTGTGTGGGTGACGCCGATCGAAGGCGAGGAAAAGACATCGCTTTCAGAGCTTGTCTCGGAGATTTCCGAGGAGGTAGAGATTCGGCTTGAGCATGAAGCGCACTACGGCTGGATATCGTTTGTGCCGTTGCGGGATTCGGATGCTGGTGCGTTGACGAAGTACTTCGGGAAGGTCGCTGGTGAAGACGAGTACAAATATCGAGGCATCGAGTGTCGGCAGCGAAGTACGCCGTCGTATATCGATGCGGCGCAGAAAGCGTTGATTCGAGCGGTCGATGCGTATCGTGATCCAGAGGCTGTCTGTGAGGAACTGCGGTCGTGGGTTGATCGACTGGAGCGTGGAGCGGTCGATCCGAGTGAGTTGGTGATTACGAATCGTGTTTCGAAGAAGAAGGAGGACTACACGCAGTCGACGCGGAGTGTGGCGGCACTGAAGCGGGCGGCTGAGTTGGGGTTGGGACGTGCCCCTGGTCAGTGTGTGTCGTATGTGGTGGTGGATGATTCGAAGCAGTCTCGTGAACGGGTGCTGTTGGCGAGTGAGGAGGTAGACGAGTATGATGTCGGATTCTATCGGGAGTTGTTGGTTCGTGCAGCAGCGAGTGTGTTGTCACCGCTTGGGTGGCGTGAGTCGGATATTGAGGAGGAATTGGAGCAGTATACAGAGTCCAGTTTAGCGTCGTTCCGATAAGACTCGCCAAATCGCCAGCCGACCCTCAGAATAACTGGGTCTGAGCTAAGAGAGCTGCATCGCATTCCATGGACACATCGATGCTCATCACCATGCTGCCAACACTCACAGCCATAATTGGTTCTCTGTTGTAATTGAACGCGAGATACGATCGAGACAGATGACTAGATGTTCCGCTACTAGTTGCGCTCGATTTTTGCGAGCATTGCAAGACATTCTTCGGTTGGTGGGTGCGTTGTAGAGAGCCAGCGACGGAGCCGATAGAGGCGTTTTCGGAACCACCAGTACGATGGTTCGATGTTACCCTCGGGCCCAAGCATTACCTTTTCCAATTGTCTCGGTTCAAGTGGGAGAATCGACAACGACGAAACGCCTGAAACTTCTCGAAGATCACGATTGGGCGTTTCCTGTATTTTCTGTTCGAGGTTGTCAACATGGTCGGTGAGCGACAGGACGTGTTTAGCGAGGTCAGTGATCGAGACGTTTTCGTGCGCACTGGACGCTCCGGACGGAGTGGTGTTACTCATTGGCAGCCACCTCCGCTGTGGCCGCAGTGCCGTCTATTGGCGTTGAGAGTCGCGGGAAGTGCGCAATAGTGGTGAGCGAACCAATACAGCGGGCAGTCGTGTCAGTGGCGGTGTGGGTGTACTCAAGAACCGTCATGGGCGAATCGGCGCGGGTGGCCGTGCAGTGGAAGGTGGCTTGCTGAATGTCGTCCTGTGCCGTCGTCGTCATCGGTGGCGCTGTCAGGACAAGCTGTGGAGCGTGACTCGTTGCGGAGTGTGTTTCTCTGACGGTGAGAATCGTCCGTGGGAGGTTGGGCGTGGTAATGCGAACGCGATCACCAGGGGAGAGCTGCTGGACGAGTACGTCGGCAGTGCGTGGATTCAGTGGTTTGGGGATGATCGAGTGCTCGTGGGTACTCACACCTGCTCACCTCCTGTGGGATTGGTGATGCACTCGACAGGCGCACCGGTTCGAAGCCGGGTGTACCGGCCATTTGGTGAGAGATCGTACCGATCGAGTGTGGCTTCGGTGTGTTCAATTTTGTCGTAGTAGGCGAACAGCAGTCGATACATGTCGTGGGTTGGGGTCGCAACATACAGGACGTGCTCACCGGGTTCGGGACCGCGACAGGTGAGTTGGGATTTTAAATGGTCACATTGATAGACCACGCCTGTGAGCGTGCGTTTGGTAGTGGTAACCTTAATCGAGGTGTTCGAGTGAGGGGGTGGTCTTGATACAACGATGCTTTAATGAAAAACGTCTAATCTTAGCTGTACCGTATCATCAAACTGCAAATCCTGTTTCTTCCGTTTCGCTATCTTACGCCATGTTATCCCGAGAAGATAGCTTGAAGAAATCAATAGATATACAAATATAATTAAATATAAGAAATATAATATTATGTTTATGGGAATAAAACTGGATATCAAACTGGATATCAACAAGCCTACAACTATGTCGAAGATTCGAAGTGCCAGCTCAAGCAATATCATATCAAATAATAAAACAAATATAAAGGCTGGATGCCAAATGATAGAAATAAATATCTTGAATCGAATTAAATCCATCAAACGTCTTCGTTGAGCATAGATTGCTATTAAGGAGAGATAGAAGTAGGAGCCTACTATGTGGGTCAAAAAGCGGAGGATTGGTTGTATTTTATTTTCTCCAATTATAGGCGACATATCTGATATAATCGTTAAATAACCACCAATTAACAGTTCAAATATAGTGTCGAGAAACACTAGCATAACAATAGTCAAAAGCACTACCTCGAGACCAGTCAAGAATATCCTTTTATAGTTTGTAAATCGAGCTATCCTTGTTTCATTGAATATCCCATTCCGAACGACCCGAATCATATAACCTGTGATCGGTATCCCAGCAAGAAGTAGCCAAGTATACGGAGGAGTAGTAACATTACTAATGGCTTCAAACAAAATCACGGTAAAAGGCGAAAAAATCGAAATCAGCGTAAGATAGATCGAGACAACACCAATGGCTCTCCAAGAACGACGTTGTTTCCAAATATTCAAAAATGAAATTTTTAAGACATCCCTTACTGTTTCGATCTCGTGTTGTAATTTGGATTTTAATATTGTCCGTTGATGTTCTCTCGCTTTAGTGAGTAATTCCTCATGTGAATGATTTACCTGGGGAAGTTTACTTTGGTCAGTTCCTATTGGGTGATTATCATTTTCTTTCATGATTGTCCTCCATATCGTAGACAGAAGTATTGAGGGAAGGGTTCTTGAAAGCGGAAAGCGGTGCTTGCAAGGTATTTTCCGGATGTCTGTTTATTATACCATTAGGATAAATTAAATTATATATATTACCTAAACTATAGCTCATAGAAATGGGAAAAATAAAGAAATAGGAGAAGATAAGAATCAGAAGTAGGATGTAGAACAAAATACTCGCAAAAACCTGGAACAAAGGAGATATATTAACTTTCTCAGCAATTGCCACGGGAAGAACTGTAACAAATATCATAAGGTAAATCAATAAATTCCACTGAATAAATAAAATAATGAAATCCACTGACTTTAGCAGAGGAATTGTTCTTTTGAATGCTAGTATTTTCCTCAAAGGAACATCAAGTGCTATAAAAATTACAAATATATTGTATAAATATAGTACTAATACAAATCTAATATAGCTTTCTATACCAAATATTGTGATTTCTGAAATTTCCATTAAAGTCGAAACTAATATCAATAATCCTTCAGCCATGATAGATGAAATTGGACCTGAAAATAGAATCATTATATAAAGCAATAGATTGAATTTCAGCCCATATCTAATAATTTTTCTTTTATTATCAATTTTTGGCAATTTCATAGACTTGTGTACGCCCTCAAAGGCAGCTAAAGGAAAAATACCCGTAAAAGCTATTAAGAAAATAAAGTATCCAAAATAGGTGATTAGTAGTGTTATAGAGGAAACAACTACATATATTCGTAAGAATATATTGGATTGTGCCGCCGCAAGTACTTCGTTAGGGGATTGGAACCCTAACACTAGTGGAATAGATAAAACAATGACCACCCCTAACAACCATGCAAGTGGATAGATGAAAACAAATTTCATAAGATTTCTTATGTCTCTTTTGTTCTTCTTCAATGTCCAAATCCGAAGAGAATCCAGAACTATCCTACCCACGATAACAAACCGACTTTTAAACTGTCTAAAGCTCTGCCTCAATTTATTTATATCATTAACAATTAATTCTTCTTTTCTTATTAATATAGGAAAATATAATAATAAACTAATCGTTATATTGATCGAATCCTTCCTTAGTCCTGCAAACTTCGCCACTAATCCACCTCCTTCTGAACGACAGTATTTGCCACTCTATCTCCAAGTCGTTGCTTTTTCTCAGATCGTGTTACTAAGATCGCTCCAATGAGATAGAACAAGGGTAGGACGTCAACGATTCGTAGAACATTTCGAACAATAGATGTTCGAGAATCAATGGGTTCACCGTCCTTTGTAATTACTCGAAGTCCAAGGAGATGCTTCCCAATAGTTTTACCATAAAGCGCTTCGAAAATGATAAAATAGCCTATGTATACCATGAACATGAGTGTACCTAGTGGATTTAATCCTGTTACATATGCCAGTCCAAAGATGACTGACCCGTCTATGATTACCGCAATTGATCGACGACTTAGACCTTGGTAATTGAGATCGATAATCGGCATTGTCTCCGAAGTCAGTTCTTCTGATTCTACTGTAATATTTTTACTTTGTCTTTCTGTAGACATGTCTGATAACCTGCGCTTTTGTTTTATCGATGTTTTTGTTTTAACCTGCGCTATCGATGTGTTTGATTTCGCTGCCTGTCCACAAGCCGTGAATCCTAATAAACTGGAACTATTGTTCATTATGTATTTGTCGCCGCACGAACCGTCCATTCCCTGTTTCACCAATTTAATGCTTATATATGTGTAGGGCTTTTATCATTATTCAATGATTGCTAAAAACGCTTACGGAACCAACGCTGATACTGGAACTAGAAACAAAATATTAGAAATATTTCAATTCAATGAGTAAACAACAAAATGCGTTCCACTCCAAGCCAATATTGGAGGAGCTCTGAGTATCCATAGTCGTTGAACATGATAATACTGCACTGCTCACCTCTTCCAATGAATTCTATATAATCGAATTTAATATTGACTTAAATTTAAAAATAACGATGAATCTAGTATACCAAAAAATTCCAATAAACTGGCTCTGTTGAAATCCTCAGAGAGTTACAGGTTCGCCCGGTAGTGTGACCGGATGCAGCACCTCCCGAAGTCGCGGTCACTCCGGTTCGTTGAGCAGGCGATTCACTTGGCCCGACGAGTGGTCGCTCGTTACTCCTCGAAGTTCTTGAAACGACGGTACACACTCCACTAACACATCGTCCTGCTCTGCCTCAAAGTACGGAAGAATACGACGTACCGGATGCTTCTCGACGAACTCATCGAAATGCCCCGCATCCGTGAGGCCCTCGGCCTAGTGCTTCGTCAACCATAGATTGTTAAGAGACAATCTGTTAGAGAGGATATGGTAAACAAGGAGTATACGGTTGATCTTTCAGACGAGGAACGCACCGAGCTCGAATCGTTCGTCTC
>NZ_JBPEHH010000083.1:0-18275 GCF_054177595.1 Haladaptatus ordinarius
TTCGAAGTTGATCTCGCGTAACCCGCCCTAACGAGGTTGAATTCGTGAAGATTTCCAGCGACAGCTTTCGGATTCAGTGGACTGTTCGGAGCGCTCACCGCCGTGAGCGCTCCTATAGCCTCCTCATCTCGGAGCAATTGCCTGTGACTGACTGTGCTGACCCGACCAACGAACAGAATCCTGGTTCGCTCGCCCCGGATACAGCGGGCTTAGCCTAGAACGGATGCCGGCGGGTCGAACTTCGAGTGTGTACGACCCGGCAGGCACTTCGACGTAGTTACTGGCGTCACCGACTTTGAGTCCTTCGACCAGAACATCACCATCTGCTGTGATATCGACTGCCGGCGCATCGGTCGAGAGATGGATCGCTCGCAAACGAACCTGATTCCCTAACGGCATTTCGTTGTTGTCAACGAACAGGAACGGACCTGGGGTATCGCCCGTGCCCGCTGCCGCCGCATATGTGTAATCGGTGTTGGCTTCGAGCGTAAGCCGTTCTTTGAGAAACGCACCCTCCCGTCCTTCCCCTGCGGGCGCGAATTGAAGGGTGTGGCCTCCCGGTTCGAATTCGAGGTAGTCGCTTACATCCTTGTATGCCACACCGTTCAGAACGCGCTCTCCGTCGACAAACACATTGATTGCCGGCACGCCGGGGACGGCGTGGATGATTCGAAGACGGGCGACCTCGCCGCTATTCGCCGTAGTCGTCTCTTGTGCGCTTGAAATCCCTTCGAAAATGGTCAGTCCACTTGCCCCAATTGCTCGAAGTACGTGTCGTCGTGTCTGAGTCATCTGCACTTCCCCCCCACAAAAGGCACCATTGGTTAGTAGAAAAGGATTTTGTCCAGCAATTTCGACCGATCTCATCTCGGTTCGATTAACACATCGATCCCCACTGTCTGTCCCCGTGTAATCGTCGTAATCAGGATGATTTGGCCGCGTACGAGATCACGACGGGAATCACCGGTTCTCGAAAACTCAGGAAAGCGTAGAGTCACCCCCCGAGACCCCAAAACGAGTGGTTCAAATCGGAGGAGCTCAAGATCTACTTCGTCTTCGAGGCGATAACGCTCGTCCTGGTCCTCGCGGTCGTCGGAATTCTTGCATACACGGGCATCCTTTGAGAGGTCCAAGGGTGGGTAGTGCTGGTCGTCGGGGGTATCCTCGTCATCGTGTTTGGGTTCGTGACGTGGTGGATCCCGGCATTTTACCGGACGGTCGACTATCGACTCACGGATGACGAGATCGACTACCGCCGGGACGTGTTCTTCCCGCACAAGTCGACGGTGCTGTACAACCGTATCGTCAACGTCAACGCCGTCCAAGGGCCGATCCAGCGACTCGTTCGCCGGTAAGGTCGGGGAACCACACCGCCGTTACGCCGGCCAGACGAGCGCCGAACTGAGTATCGATGGCGTCAGCGACTTCGAGGAAATCAAAGAGTAGATCCAGGCAAAGGTTCGCTAACGACCACCGAAAGTGACCGAGAGCGGAGAACCGTCTCCTGTTACGGCTCCCAACCCGCCCATGAAGCCGAGATGAACGAGATACTCGTCAAACTGCGTCGCGTTCGCGAGCTGTTAGAACAGGGCCTCAGTGTCTGACACATCCACCGAAGAGGTGCATCCCAATAACCATCCACGCTCGATGACTACTGGACAGATGTGGAGCGTGCTGTCTTCGAAACGGATCCAAATTGATGAGGATAATCGAACGTGAGCGTCCCGATCCCACTCCAGACTCTCCTCTTCAGCGTGCCATCGAACGTCTGCCTTGTCGTCCTGAACGAGTGAGACGACACCCAGCACCGGGTCGAGGGAGGCGAGCACCGTGCCGAGCACGTCCGTCTCGAGAAGATTCGAAACGACCTGGAGGAGGACGTACGCGACGAGAGTCGCAAGAACCGCTGCACCAAGCCCGAGGAGCGCCCGCACCGTCGCCCCCTCGACCGACGCTCAACCAGCCTGAGGTGACCGTACCACCGATCTAGGACCGAGAGGTCGCCCTCCACTTAGTCGAGGAAGGTTAGCATGAAGGCTGCCCACACCGCCTCCTCGGACTCGTAGCGCCACGGATTGAAGTAGACCGTGAAGTGTCCCTGCTTCCGTAGCTCCTACTCCAGTTGCATCATGAACGAGGACTTCCCAGCTCCCCGATTGCCCTCGATCGAGACAGTCAACGGAGGCTTCGCTTGCATGAGGAAGGTCTTCAGTGCGTCCACGTACGGCTTGAAGTTGAGGTGATCAACGCTCGATGGTCTGTCGCCCATCGCCGCAGGAGGACTTCCAGCGGACTCAGCAAAGGAGAGATCCTCGTTAGGTTCATTAACCATAGTTTAAATATAACATCGACAAATCATTCTGACGGCTCTTCATCGATGGCATCGAACTGCAGCCCGCTTGACGTTTCTCCTCGTCCAGGAATTTTAGTACGACCACTCCACAGTCTGGTCGTCCCATCCATCCAGCGACCGAGTTGATAGGTTCGCTTCACTGTCGCGCCCGCGCGTGGAACTTCTTCTTCTGGGATGACGAGATTGGGGTAATTGAGGATACGTCCTCCTGGTTCTGCCTTCGATTCTGGTTCAGTGTGGAGCAGTCGCCCAAGTTCGAATTGAATCTCGCCAATTGCTCCCGACGATTCCGGCTGGGGTAAAAGCGGGAACCAATATTCGGGAACTGATCCCATCAATTGATACGCGGATTTTACACCATTTTCACCAAGCGACCCTTTGACGGCAGAAACCTCATCTCCTTCCATAGGAGTACTCGCTTCCTCCCGGTTGTGCGATTGGCCGACGATCCCTTCAACGAAGCGCTCAATCGCCCACCCTACGTTCGCCATCTCGTCGCGGGCGAACTGCACCTCCTCAACGGGCTCGGTTTCGAGGGTGTCTGCAAGCATCGGAGGCAAGAATAGACCGGGCTTCCCATTGCTTCCTGTATCTGTGAACATATACATATTCCACAGCTCGTCGCCATCAGCGGCATCTTCCTCAATCACCGAGTTGATCGAATAGGTCTCCCCGAACGTGGTGGCGACTTCTAAGGTCGTAATACGGGCAAGTGATCCGACGTTCATCGGGACTGGAACGACAAACCAGTCATCGCCGGAGACGAGTCCAAATTCCTGAACGATAAGTCGCGACAGGTCTTCGGCAGCCATCTCGATTGCGGGCAAGTTGACGTTCCCGTCCTCAAATTCCCAGTACCGTGGCTTGGGCATCCCCGGATAAGTCGCCGCTGTTGGAATCATTTCTACGGGAGGTTCTGCAGGTTCCTCCTCCGTTTCGTCGTCATCTGCTGGCGGCTCCGAGGGTTCGGGTTCGTCGGCTATTTCCCCATCTCCAGGTTGAAGAGACTGATTTGCGGCGACAGAAAACGAGTACCAGTCTACTCGGCCTGAAGCATACTCGTCTGCTTCGAATACTGTTTCGTTCTCACCTGCACCCGTCGAAACGGCGAACTGGTACTCCATTCGGGAGGGGTCCCATGCCGAGATCTCCTCAGCTTCCGGTTCGTCGTATAAGTCGCGATACCACGAACAGTACTCCTCCACCGCTTTGTTGTACGCCTCATCTTCATTAAGAATCACATCGGGCTTGGGTCCCGATGTCGTGTCGTCCTCAAAGGCCTGGAACAACGCCGCCCCGTCCAGAACTCGTCCGCTGACAATCATCGAGTATCGCTGCCCTTCGTCGTCAAGTTCGCTGTCGCTCCAATCCGTTGGATTCAGCACGAACCCGTCGAAATCCGTCGGTTGGAGCGGCGAACCATCTTGTTTGGTTACATTATGGTGACCGAGCAGTCGGAGGAAGTGTTCGCCCGCTTCAGCCGCTTGCCGGATGTCTACCCGGCCCGATTTTGGCTCCGGCCGAACGGCTTCGCGTTCGATGAGTGCTTCCAGAGGTGGTGCGCTGACCTCGTTCTCAGCTCCGCTGTACGTGTTCGGCTCTCCGTCACCGAGCTGATACCACGTCACCGCATCGGATTCAAGAGAGTACGACACCTTGATCGGCGAACCTGCATCTTCGCCTTCAAACTCGCCAAATTGCCACTGACGACCGAGTAACCAGAGCGGGTCGTGGACCGCTGCCCGGCGGCCGTTCAGTTTTTCACTTCGCGTGCGCGGTTCGAGCCGTTTCCAGGTCGTGAGTGACATTAGTCGGGCACCTCCCAATCATCGAGGAAAACCAGTTGCAGAACCGGAAGCAACTCCTGGAGGTCGATAGAGATTGAATCCGGACTCCCCGACTCTTTGCGGGAGTTGTTTGCGAAACACAACGCCGGGAGGAGATGGCCGAGGCCAGTCTTCGAAAGTGCGTCCGGATCAGCGGTTCTGAGCTTGGCTAACTCAAGGCTCTCCTCGACGATGTCGGCTAGCACTTGCAGACTCCACCCATCATCCGTTGGGGGAACTGCGAGCAACATCGACTGTGGGGCTCGGCTGTTCGGACGGTCGAAGTGGAACGAAAGCCCTGTCGTTTCCGTCGTTCCTGGGACGGTTTCGACCCATTCATCCACGAAGAGTCCAGCCATCGTCCCGTCGGCATCGAACTCGTCGTACAGATGCGCAACGAGCGAGAGCCGACCACCAACACGCTCTTCATCGTCCGAATCAGGCCATGCCTCGGGCAATCCGACCCACGTGTCCGCTTCACGGTATGGTAACTGTCCCGCCTGAACCCTGGGGGCACGAGTGGGATTGAACTCTCCCAGCGTCTCGCCATACGTGAAAACCTGCTGGAGCGTGCGTGGCTGTTCACGAACGCGTGCGGCTCGCTGGAACCACGTCTCGACGCTCATCACGTCACCGTTCTGAAGCGTCTCGTTGTGGCCTTTTGCGAACGTATCCCGAAGTTCAGCTCCGTTCGTCGGCTGGAACGGTGGTAGCACCACGAATGACTCACCGAATAACGCTTCGAGACGATCTCGCTGGTGTTCCGGGGTCGGTTCAATCTGACCGTCAGGAAGGGCAGCAGTTGCCTGAGTCACTCGATCTTCGATTTCCTCCACGATTGAAGACGCCTGCGCACTGAGCGCTTTTACGTCGTCCTCGCTCGTGCCAGTGGCCGATAGGGGAATCGTCCCGTGGATGCCGTAATAGGAGGCACGAAACAGACCGTCTCGAAGAGTTTCTAACCCGTTAGACCGAAGCGGTGTGACATCGGCTTTCGTGTCGAGCAGCGTATCGAACTCAGCAACTTCCGTCCGTAGGTGGCCGAGCAACACGTCAAGGGTTTGCTGCACCTCTGTCCGAACTGCCGAGTTCTCAAATCCGTCGAGGATACTGTATTCGACAGCCTGCTCTCGGGTAAGTATCGCTTCCTCGGCAACCCCTTCGAGTATCGGTTCCAATTTTCGCCAGTACGTGAGCTCGGCAGTGTCGGAATCGAATCCAGGCAAGGAAATCGATGACGTGAGCAGCGTCTTCATTGCTACTCGCATCTCATCGTCCTCCTCGTACAGATATTCCAACGCGGGTCCGACCGCGTTCTCGAAGGATTTCCCGTCCGTACCGTCTGGCGGTGTGGATAGTGACTTTCGAACCGACAGTAGCTCGGAGCTCGCTTTCGAGAAAGATTCGAACAGATTCGAGACCGTCGACAGCCGACCCAGGTGGGGAAGCCACTCATCTAGCTGCCACTCAGGTTGATACCACTGAACGGCTCGTCCTGAGACACTGATCTCGGGCGGGGATTCATGGGGAACTTTCGTCACGCTGGCCCTCACCGTGAACTCGGTTCCGTCCCCGACGCCGCTGAAGTCGGCTTCCACCTCGAAGTGACCGTCTTCTTGCACTTCGGCCTCAGCCTCGAATCCGAAGGTTTTAGCCGTATTTTCGACCTCGAGATGAACCTTGCTTTCGCGTCTGGCGGTCGTCCAGCCCACAATTCGCTGGTCCGCCGTCGGGCGGACGAGAACGTCCCCGTCGATCGTCGAGAGAGTAATGCCGTGGCTTCGAATCTCGTGGATTCGGATCAAATCGGCAACGAGGCCCCGAGCCGACAGCATATTGAGGTCGTCCTTGAGATCCTCGATCTCCCCCTGTGGAATCGCAGTGCCAGCAGCCGCGACTGCGTCAGCGAGCTCGTCGAGGGCATCTATCGGACGTGTGTGTCCGCCCGACTCTTCGAAGAGTGGGACGACGGACTCGAGTTGCTGCTGGATCTCTTGGAGTTGCTCATGAGCTTTGTTGGCACGGGTGTTCAGTATGGGCGCGTACTTGGCGTCGGGCTTCTCTTCCGGGAGCGCGAGGTCACTCGCATCGGCTGCTCGACCACTGGTCACTAGTTCTCGTGCGGTTCGCGCGACCTCGAGCAGCTCACCAAAGCTGATATCTGCGTTCATCCCACCGGTAAGTGCATCCAGGTCGACATCCCACTCGTCGATCGGACCAAATGTGATGGTGACCTCTCCGTCCGGTGCAACGTCAGCCGGGCCCTTCCGACGGAGATAATAGACGACGCGTTGCTCGAGTTCCGACCGTTGTGTCTCTGCTTCACCCTCCGTGAGGTACAGTACGTCGAGGGGGGACAAACCTAGGTCCGAAAGGCGAACCACTGTCGTATTCCAGGATCGTTCGGACTCAGCAGTAGTGTCATCATCGTCCGCGGTTGCGTCGGTTTCGACCTCGTATTCGACCAGACAGCAGACTCGGTCGGGTGTCCCGAAGAGATCGCCGACGAAGGCGTTTAAGTTCGGCTCCACGGCCGCCCGAACTTCTGCGTTCGGTGAAGGTTTCCACGCAGATCTCGGGGCGGCATCGCCATCGAAGAGTAGCAACAATCGGTGAATGACTCCGATCCCGGTTCGTGGTGTCTCGGTCACGTCAAGTTTCTGAGGAGACTCGCCTCGCGAGAGGGCATCGACCGAGCCGCCTGTTCGAGTCGGATTCCCGTTGAGTAGCTGATGGAGTCCTTCGGTGGTAAGTATGTCTTGGATGGCATCGACCTGATCATCGAGTGCCTTCAAAACGTCCGTTATCGCAGTGAAGTCTTTGTTGGTCTCATCCTCCTGATTGGCTTCCGCCGGCAGTGTCACCGTGTTCGATCCCGGGGTCGTTCCCCATGGAATCGCGTCGTCGTTCCACAGCCGATTCAATGCCACCCCATCGACGACATCGCGGGTTGCAATCGGTTCCTCGGCGGTCACTTCTCCGCCGTCGCCGTCGCGGGCGAGCTTCCCTGCGACGAGCGGAGCGAGAACTCGGAAGGCAGGGACGTACTTGTCGAGGTCACGCTCGTGTTCGTGAAGATTCCGCTCGAAGCGATAGCCAAGCAACGCGCCGAGTGATTGTCCTTGTCGGACCCCCTCGATGAGTTCTTTGGCTTCTCGCACGCGCTCTGCCGAGAGGTCGACCTCAAGGAGTTCGCCACGCTCGGTCCCCTTGTGGGACTGATACCCGCTCCGGAGGACTGCGGCGGTAGTCGCCTGCGGGAGAGAGGGGGCGTGGACGTATCCGGCCGATTTGGGATCGCTCGACGGTTCTAGGTTCTCTACGACGCCGTACGCACCGACGTGTATTCCGGAATCGGTAGATGTTTGCTCCTTCCGGATGGCAGTTAGCCGTCGCGTCGCCACCGAGGTTGCCCACGCGTCAAGTCGGTGACTGGCCAAATCGAGCGTCTCAGTGAGTAGCGTCTCCAAGTCGGCATTCTCGACACCTTGGAGGTACTGTAACGCCTGCTGGACATCGGCGAACGCGTCGTCGATTTCGGGATTCGAGAATAGCGCCTCAGCGTACGACGTCGACGTGTCACCACCGGCGATATTATGTGGGACTCGTTGGTCGAGCTTGCTCCAGATGGTGGTGGCGAGCTCATCGGGGTAGTGTTCTGGTTCCGGAATGACCTGCCAAACGTCACGCCCGTGTTCTTTCATATGAGTATCGTCATTAGTATAACAGAAGTAGCCGAGACGAGCGCGAGCCATCAGATACTCTTGTAAGAGTGCATAGTATAGCAGGCGGTCGAGTAGGGGTTCAGTGCGCTCCCCAATACTCAGGTGCATGATTTGGGCCACAAGTTGAGCGCTCGACGGCAGTGGATTCGTCGGGAAGTCAGCACCTACGGGTGCTGGTGGGCCATAGCGCAAGGAACTGGCGGGCGTCTCACGTAGCGACTGCATGAACTTCGAGGACTGGTCGTCGACGAGCGGTCCGACAGGCCCGACTGTCTCCTCCCTGAAGAGCAGATGAGCGAGACGAGGCGTAAGCAGCGTTGTAGGGACGCCGGATGCGACATTCGACATCGCCCTTGTCACCTGTTGGTTCGCCGAGACGGTGCGCAATTCCTGCAAGAGGCTTCTCGTAGGCTCGTCGAAGGAGTTCGGGTCCACGGCTCCGACGTCAGTGATTCCAACGCCCGTGAGCAGTGATTGGATGGTGTTTTTACCCAGCAGGTCACGGAGACGATAGTCGTGTGCGGTTGCCTCCATGCTCGTCAGTTGTGTGAAGGCGTCAGCTGGCTCCCCTTCGTCCATCACCGTCGGAACGTTCTCGACGCCGCCCTCCAGTGCAGTGCGGAAGCGCTGTATCTGCTGGGCCAACGAACGCACGATGTTCGGCGGGGTGAATTCATAGCAGGCGACGTTTCGTTCAGCGTTTCCGTTTCCGTCGGCTATTCCGTCGAGAGCCGCCATCTCGTTTAGGTTCGTGATTGGGAGGAGACCGTATGGCTGTTCGCCGACTCTAAGTGCGGGTGCTGGTCCGCGTGCTCGGACGTGTTTTACGAAATGTTGGCGGTGGGCTTCGAGGTGTTTCAGGAACTGTTCATCCAGGTTAGTCTGGCCAGCAGTATCGACTTTATTAGTAAAGTCGTTTGGCAACAACATATGGGGGATGTAGTAGCCCCACGTCGCCGACCACAGTGCGGCGTTCATATGGCGGGCGTCCAGCTGTTCGCTCCCGTCAGCGCCGCTCACGTGAGCGAAGACGTGGGCCCTATTTGAATGTAGTGGAGTCCCGAGTTGGGCCGGGTCGATACCGAGCATGTGCGCGGCAATATCCCCATCGCTCTCGTCTCCGCTCTCAACGAGCGGCCCTCCACATTCCACTGGGAGAGTCGCAGTCGCGTCTGCGCTGGAGGAGTAGCCCGATGGTTCATCAATCGTGTTGTTCGACGGTGTCCCTTGTTCGAGGAATTCGAGTCCCTCTGTGTAATGGTGAGCGTCCAGCAACTCTCGCAGCTTGGTTGCCGCAGTTAGGTCGTCTAGCCCCGTCTTGACGCCCACGACGACCAGACGGTCAATCCCCGCGTCGACGTGTTCCTCGGACAGGGGTAATTCTAGACCCATCCCGATGGCTTTCGCGACGTCAAAGTCGAACATCCAGTCCATCTCCCCCCCGCTGATTTCATCGAAGGCGTCGTTCGATTCCACGGATTGGCCGTCTCCGGGTCGGCTGCCGAGTACGTCCGGGTCGGGACCGACGGCCAGCGGTTCGCGAATCGGCTCGCTGAACGACGTCACAACGTCGTCGCCGCAGTGGGCAAACGCCACCCACCGGTCCGGGAGAAGTCGGGCACGAGGTGGTCGGGTCCAGGAGTCCGGCCGACGCTCGGCAGCGCTGGCCAGGGCCTCGAAATCGGGTTTGGGGACGCTCTGCACAGGTTCCTCGCCGAGCAGTTCGTCGGCGTGGTCGGGTGCGAGTGCTCGCTTGACCCACGCGGCTCGCTCCGCTCCGTATCGCTCGACGAGTTGGCCCCAGACGCGTTCCTTGATGGCCTCGAATCGCGTCGTGGCGTCCTGCGGGAGCGAGTCAATGTCGACGTACTGCCTGACCTCTTCGGGAACGTTCGACGGGTCGGTCGTAGTCGCCCACCACCACACCTGCTTCCAGAAGTGGATACCCCACTGAATTTCGTCTTCTGTCAGTCCTGATTCGTGAGTATCGATATGTACGTCATCGGGATACGTTCGGACGAGGAGTTTCCAGTCCGTCTCACCGTCTTCACCGTCGACGGACTCGAACCGCGTCTCCAGCCTGACGGGAAGCATGAGTACTGGCTGATGATCCGTTAGCGACGGGAGTCGGGCCGCTGGATCCTTCGGATACCGCTCTGTCAGCGTCGCATTGAGACCGTCGAGTCGACGTCGCCTACGGTCGGCCAGCGTTTCTAACGCGCTGACACCCTGCCCGAGGTGCTCAAGCGACCGTTCGATCGACCGTTCGTCACGATCCTCGTATCCCTCCTCGAGACTATCAAGAGCGTCAGTGAGGTTCTCAGGGTCGAGACTTGAGTGGAGGTCATGGTATCGAACCTCGATTCGCCACTGAAGCTGATCCAGTTCGTCGATATCGAGTTTTTCGAATCCGTCCTCGAGGATATCCACCTGGGTTTCGAACTCCTCCGTACCACCCTTCTGGAACGCTGTGGTGAGGGAATCAACCGTCTCGAGGGACTGCCTGGCATCCAACTCACTGAAGGCCTCGCGAAGTGCCTGAACTAACTCAGTGAATCTCGCCTGTGCCTCCGATTGCGCTTCGTCCTCCGCTTCCGACCTCGATTCGTACGACTCGGTGAGTGCCTCGAGGAGTTCTTCGACAGATTCGATATCGAGGTCGACGAACGGTTCCGGGATGTGTTCGTCGGTGGGATAATCCCACGTTTCGATGAGGGTGCGGAACTGGTCGACGTGGGTGTGAACCTCCTCTTGGTCGGCCACGCCACGTTGAACTCTGTTGAGTCCTGCTTCGAGTTCAGAGAGTATTGCTACTCCCCGCCGAGCGTCCGTCTCGGCCGTTTCCGCGGTCTTCCGTGCTCTGGCGATGGCGGTTCGTAGTGATTCGTATCCGTTCATAGAGTGTCACCTTGATTGATAGGACAGGCGGTCGTCCGGTCGCAAGTCGTCGGTCCTGACTCAGTTGCGCTGCACGTCATCCTCACGGTCCCCCATCTGACTTCGGCGGGATCATATCGTCTGCATGGATGGCCATGCGGTACGGGCGTTGCCAAGTGATAGATGCCATGTGCGCCGAGTTCTTTCCCCAGGTAACATCATCTAGTTTCTTTCCGGTGAGACCTCGTGGGTCAGTTCCTGGTTTCGTCGTCCCGACTTTCACGTAATGGTACTCCCCGTCGGGACTCAGATGCCCCCACGTCAAGTCGTTCCAGGTGGAAGGCGGCTTGCCATAACTGGTGTCGTCAGGTTCGTCTAGGCCGAAGCGAGGTTCTCCCGGCGGTTCCTCAAGTAGGAAGAACCAGCCCAGGTCGGTCGTGTCCGTGGTGGTCCCGAACGCCTCCTCTCGAGTAAGGTCGAACCCCAAGAACGTGATGTCCGGTCCGATTGTCCCACGGAAGACGGGATATTTGGTGGTTCCCTCTTTCGTAGTTGCGCTCCCGGGATCAGGCAGATCAGGGGCTCGGGGAATCGGTTCGTCGGGGCCCGGATTGCTATTGGGCTTCGGTTTCGCTTTCGCGGCGTAAATCGTCGTGTTTGGATACCGCTGGAGGAGTTCACCCCTAATCAACAACACCAGCTTTTCGCCGGTGCCGACACCGCTGTTCGAGGACTGTTTGCCGAGTTTCTTGCTGTGGTCCCAGCGATGAACCTCGTTGATGTCGTTCAGTTCCTCTTCGGTTGGTTCGGGGACGACACTTCGGCGGTCCCAGAACCGCTGAAAGTAGGTTCCACGGAGGTCGGTCGGATACTCACGCCAGCGAAGTTCACGGCTCATCTCGTGACTGAGACCCACCATGTAGGCCTCCACGAATGAGGGGTTCGTCGCAAGAACCCCAACACTGTCGAGCGGGACCTCCGCGACGCCGGGCAAGAGGTACTCCTCGGAGAGATCACGTAACGGTTCGTACATTGGCTGGGGGAATTCTGGGGCTTTGAGTATCTGGTCCAACGGGTCGTCCCGACTCGAGAGATCGATGCCCCCGAGACGGTTCTCGACGCGCTTTCGAATCGTCGTCTCGGGATCGATGGTCTCGCCGAGTCGCTGGCTCACGGCTTCGAGGTCGAGCGATGGTGCCGACTCCTCCTCGGCGGGCCCACAGACGGCCGGGCCGAGCTGTTCGGCTATCGCGTTCGACGGATAGTCGTTGAGCCTGGCAGCGAGAAGGTCGAGGAAGGTTTCGAAGCCGTCACACTGCTCGGCGAATTCAGAGAGAGGCGTCTCGTCCCACCCGTATTCGGAGAACGCCCTCTGGAGCGCCCGTATCCAGTGACGGGCCATTGCCAGTACTTGTTTCAGTAACCGGAGGAGTTGGCGCGCTCCGTCGACGTCACCCTCGTCGATTCGCTCGGAGAGTGCGGCTAGCAGTGTTTCACCCTCCAACGCCTCCTCGACGACCATGTCGTCACCACAAACTGCGATGCACGCCCGTTCGAGCCACTCTATCCGGTCTCGTGCCTGGGCTTCGGCCTCCCCGTCAGGAGTCTCCCTCACTTCGCGTTCCACGGAGGCGAGCGCTGTTCGGGCGTCTATGCAGAACGCTCCGAGCACCGCTGCCACGAATCGGACGACGAAGATTCTGAAGCGTTCTTCGAACTCGTCGCACTCATCGAAAATCGGGGGCAGAACCTGTGGGTCCAGCAGTTGATTATTAACCTGCTCGCACTCGTCGACAATGTCCGTCAGCAGTCGCCTATCGACCTTTTCGTACTCGTCGAGAATCTCCGTCAGCGATCGTCTGTCGTCCTCGTCGTACTCATCGCGGAGCTGCGTCAGCAGTTGCCTGTCGACCTCTTCGTACTCGTCGAGAATCTCCATCAACAGTCGTATTGTGGCCTGATTCTGTTCGATAATCTCCCGGAGGAACGCTACCTCGTCGAGGGCCGCCGTCACACGCGAATTCAATTCGACCAGTGCGGTCGCTATCTCTCGAAGGGACCCACTGCCGAGAGCGATTCGGAGCTTGAAGAGGAGCGAGCCCTCCCACTCTCCGCCCTGTCCGCCGCAGATGTCCTGACAGGCCATCAGGAGGCGTTCGAGCGGTGGTTCGATGTCGTCGGGGTGGTCGGCGGTTAACGCGTCTTGAATTTGTTCACCAACCGCTCGGCAATCGGTCGCGAGCAGCAAGAGCAACTCTCTGTCGTCCCACTGACCACGCCCGGTGAGGTCCCAGTGGCTGCGGTCGGCTTTGAGGAGGTCCATCTCATCGCGAGCACGCGTACAGAGTTCGTCGACGAGAGACCGTCCGTCGGCGGTGATATCGAGCGAGGTCATGCCACTGGGGTGGTCGTCGGTCCCGACGGTCAGGCGTCCGTCGTTGAGGCCCCGAATCAAGTCGCCGTACTCGAGATCGTTCCCGTCCGTCGCGAGTCGGCGGGCGAAGGGACCACCCGGGCGGGCGAGGCGACGAAACGACGGCGAAAGGGCCGCGTCTGGGAGTCGACTCTCCTCGATTCGATGGCTGAGCGTGGCCGTTGTTCCGCCCTCATCGCTCCAGTGGACTCGCGAGTGCAGACTCGCGGTGACCTGGAGGAGTGATGGTGCGGGGATGTCGACGAGGTCGTCGTGGAGGCTTCGGCTCGCGACTCGTCCGAACTGCGCGAATCGGAGAAGTTGATTCGCCTGCCGGACCGACCCGACTTGCTCCCAGGCCGAGGCCATCAGTTGCTCTTGCTTGTCCTGGACGACTCCCGTCCCGAAGCCCGCGGGGAGGCGGTACCGGGGATCGACGTTCAGGTCACGGAGCCAGACGGGCTGGCCGCCTTCGTTCGGAATCGTCGGCGCTGCGGCGGGCCACTGGCCATACAGCGGTGGGCCGAGCGTCGGCGTGGTGTTCTCGGCTACTTTCTCCGGGTCCGAGAGGGCACTTGCCTCGTTCAGAATCCCCTGCAAGACGTTCTGTTTCTCGCTCGCATACGAGCGCGGCGACAGATCCAGAGAGCGAAGGGCGCCTTCTAGGTCGACGATCTCCGCATTTGTCGCCCGTAGTGATGCAGGACCGGGGTCGCTGGCGTCAACCGGTCGGATTCCGAGGTCTGTGAGTTGTTCTGGAGAGAGCCGGCGAACCAGTGCTTCGAAGTCCCCCGCCGGCCCGGTAGAGAACTCCCAATGGAAGTATACCGGGAGCCGAATTTGACCGGTTACGGTATCGACGTCCCAGGCGAGTTTCACAGTTTGGTTCCCCTCGGGATAGGGTTTTTCACCGAGACCGGCCCGAACACCCGGTTCGTACGTCGGGACGACACAGGCGTGATAGGATTCGTTCTCTTTCAGCCGTCTCGGGGAGAGTAGTCGAGAGAGCGTAACGTTCGACTGATTGCGGAACTCGGAGCGAATCGCTTCTTTGTTCGTCGTTTCTACATTCCCGACGAGTTGTGTGTGTGCCCATGCCCAGGCTTCCGAGAGATCTGGCAATTCGGCCGCGGGGTCGGCCGGCCCACCGATTTCTAATACTGGAAGGGAACTCGAGTTCTGGCCGCTCAGTCCACCGTGCTGCAACGAGACACCGTCTTGCTTGCGAACGGTAACGAGACACAGCCACGGACGGAGTTTCTCATCGGTAGTCGTTTTCGCCGGCGTGAACAACCACGGCAGGTCCGGCCGATCAAATTCCACAGCAGGGAAGTAGTTCGGAGGAAAGTCCGTCGTTCCCGGTTCGGGCTCCGTGCGGACGACTTGGCGCTGATTTATTCCGGTGATCTCGCCCGGCCCATAGATGTCGAGGAATTTCTCGATTTTGAGCGATTTCTTGTTCTGCTGTTCACTCTCGTCGCCCTTCCAGCTTCCCTCAACTGTAGCTTCAAGCTTAATTTCCCCGGGTTTCAGCTCTCCCGAAGGTGTATCCTCGGCCGTCGGAATGTATCCTTCGCGGACGAAGGGAAAAAAATGGTAGCGCGTCGTCTGCGGTGCGTTGCTCATTTACGCATCAGCTCCATTCTCCGCGACTTCGTGTGCAGCGACTATCTGGAGGTCACCCTCTGCCTCGGGATGCTCTCTTAGATGTGCTTGAAGGGCCTGTTCCGCCTCGATACGGGTCGCCCCCTCCCCGGAGATAAGGCCCTCACGCGTCAGATCCGTGGCGCTCGCGACGACGTAGCTGGTATCCGAAATCTCAATTCTTTGGTCCGGCCCAGCGAACGTCTTCTGTCCAGTGGTTCGAGTCTCTGCCTGTGCGACCGCACTCGTGTTTGCCAGTGCATCGGCTACGTGGACCGGAAGTCCCAGGGACTCGAGTTTCTCAACGAAGACATCCAGCGACTTGTCGACGAACGTCGATTCGTATTCGAGCGTCGTCGTCGTGATCATCGCTGGATTGGATTCGCCACCATAGGTCAGCAGGTCGTTTCCAATTCGTCGACCGGCGGGAAGGCGTTCGAAGCCCGGCCGAGAGAGTTTCTCGTCGTCCGTCAGTTCGAAGTACTGTGCCGGTGCGAACTGTTCTCGAAGGGCTGTCTCGTCGTCGGACAATTCCGTTTCGACGGTGGTGACATCTGAGATCTCGAATGTGTTGTAATCCCTTGGGGTTGCATTCCCGTATTTGTCAATAGCGACGGTGAGGGGGACGACACGCTGACGGACACCGAGGGTTCCGAGCGGGTGTGCGAGTACCTCGCCATCTGTGGCATCGATATCGCGCAAAGAGACGAGCGTGCGATTGTCGTCGGGAAGTTGGGCCGTCCAGTTTCCATCTTTCTCTAGCGCCGCTTTCAACTCACCGAGTACGTCCGGTGGGGGCAGTGTCGGCGGGTCGGCCCGGGCACCGAACTTCTTCTCGATGCTCACCGAGAAGGAGACGAAGAGTATCTTGAACTTCGCACTCCCTTTGACGTGCCACGGTGCCGGCCCGGAGAGCATCCCTGTCAGTGAGATTGACATCAGGGTCGAACTCCCGAGTTTGAGCGCGACTCCCGCCGCGATGTCAACGATGAACCGGAAGGGGTCGAACTGGAAGAGTGCGTCGAAGCCGAGGTAACCAGAGATACTGAACTTCCCGGCCCCCGCATACAGGTCGATATTAGCACCCACCTGTACGGTGTTCGAGGTCACAGCGAAGTACCCGGCCAGCCTGAGTCGGGGATTGTTCCCCGGGCACAAGTTGAGGGCGAGTCGTCGGAGTTCAGGAAAGTCCGGAGGCGGCGTGAATCGGGGATTGAACCCACCGATTGACAGCCCGAAGCCGGGATCGTCCCCCCAACTCGAACGGAGCGCCATGTCGCCGGTGAGCACGAGCGTGACGATGCGGGAATCATACAGGCTGGCGTCCACCGACGCCGTCTCTTCACCGAAGTCGATGACGCCAAGCGCGTCCATATTCAGTTCGATGAGTGCCCCCTCTTCGGCCGGGAGCACTGCGCTGATGCGCCCGAGGATGGCCAGTCGAACCGGGGCAGGGAGTTCTAGAAGGATGCCGACGTCGGCAGTGACGATGGGCGGGGTCCCCCACGCGAATCGCGCCATCGGACCGACGACGTGCCGATCGCTCTTGGGGGGGAAGATGTTCCGGAGGTCACTGATGAGCTGTGGTGCATTTCGAAGCGGGTCCTTCGGGAAGAGAATCGACTTCATAGAGCCCTTCCGTAGGCCGGAGCGGAGAACGTCGAACTGGGTTTGTCGATTGACGCCGACGAGGCCGCCAAGTCCGTTGAGGGTGACGCCCATGCCGAGTTGAATCGGAGGGAACTCCCCTGAGATGATGACCAAGAGTGAGAACCCCTCTCCGCCCCCGGGGAGTCGGGTGGTGAGGAGACCGATCGCGTTGACCGTGATGTTCCCGAACGCCAGTTTGAGAACGCCCTCGTATTGCTCGTTATCGGCGTCGAATCCGAGATAGCCGCCGCCAGTCACAGCACCGGAGTCGATAGAGATGCCGATGCGACTCGGCCATTCAAACCCTATATCGAGATCCAGCTGACCCAGATTCCCATCGTAATCGTCCGGGAACGACAGGGACGACCTAAGTCCCATCCCTCCAATAGTAGCTAAAACCGGTCCGAGTTTCAGGCCGACGGCTGACGTGAGATATATCGACAGGCTATTTTCGGCGGGCTTGATTTCGATTGTAACCGAATCGGCCGAAAAGGCGTTGCCGATCGACTTGTGAACTGGGATATTTGCTTTTAGGGTGCCACCGCCGCGAACGTACGTTCCTCGAGCCGAATTCCAACCCCCGGCGAGAGCGAACGGAGCACGAATACTCGCCTCTGGGAGCACGCTCGTCAACAACCCGTCCGCGTCGGTCGCGGCAATGACGAACAACGACTCCGCCGTCGATACCGAAACGTCCACCGATACTTCACCGGGCGCCGCGGTCAGTTCGCCTTCGATCCCAACGTTATTTAATTCCACACGCGTCCCCCCCTCCGGGCCGAGTACGTACCCGGGCCTCTGGGACGGATCCAGCCGTTTCTCGATCTTCCCAGTTGCCGTTACCTCACTGGTGGTTGGAGTCAACTGGAGCGGTTCTATTCCTCCCGAGTGAATCAGAAATCCGTCAGTTTCGGCCGACAGCGAGACGTCGACACGCCAGTCGTCGAGTTCCTCTGAGAACTGGTTGCTCCCATAAGGGAAGACGACTAGCCCCAGTCCGTGGGCCGAGTTCGCCAGGGCGATCTCGAACGCGACCGAGGCGACCTCTTTCAATCCACCCGCTAATAGCGACCCCGGCGGGTCAGACAGCTCTTTCCAGACCAGGAGCGATCGTGAAATGGTCGTTACAGAGGGTATGTCACCTTGTTGCAGTAGCGACAGCTGATTTTCGCTAAGCGCGATTCGAAAGCCCAACCAGCCGAACAATTCGGCCAACCAAGGGAACATCCTGCGTTCGAGGTCGTTCAGTTCATCCGCTGTGAGGGGGCCACTCGAGAGGTATTCAGCTTTGAGAGTCGAGAGCGGGTCTTCGACGAGCGCTGGAAGACGGTCTAGTCGGATATCAGTGTACTTGGCCGCGATGAGTGGTAACATTCCTTCTTCGATGCTCTGTTGCACGCTTTCCGTCGCTGGGGGCTGAATGTCGAGTAGCGTCAACAGGACTCCCGTATTGTAGACAAGGTTGTGTTCATTCTGCAGATAGAGGGCCACGAGATACTGAATCGCTTCCTCGGCGATACCCGTTCGAGTATTCTGCTCTACCGACAAGAGTACGGTGTTTGCGGAGTCGAATGCCGACTTTACTAGTCCGAGCGCGTAGAGGACGTCTTCCAGAGAGTCGTTGGTGGTCTGTGGCGTTTCGGTTCCCAACTGGTTGACTATTTTTCTATATTCGGTAGTTCCCATCGTTCCTGATTACTGACTCGGTTTCTGGGGCGAGACGAGAGTAGCTGGCGCGGATGAGCGAATGATTCAACCAAAGACGGCGGTCTCACTCCAGTGAGAGC